>NZ_BJWY01000006.1 GCF_007990715.1 Nocardia seriolae NBRC 15557
TAACTTACGATTCAGGACACTAGCTTCGGAGGCGTTTCGAGCATGGCACGGCAGCAAGAGCGGGCCCGCCGGACACGCGCGGCGATCATCAGGTCCGCCGCCGTTGAGTTCGGGAAGAGCGGCTATGCCGCTGCATCGCTCAACCGCATATTGGAAGGTTCCCGGGCGATCAAGGGGGCCATGTACTTTCACTTCGACTCCAAGGAGGACCTGGCACGCGCGGTACGCGAGGCGGCGGTCGACCGCTATCGGGTATCGACCGAAAGGTGGCTCGCCAGAACCGATCTCGGCCCGCTCGACGTGCTACACGGCATGATCGACGAGATCGCGCTGCGGCTGGAGAACGACATCATCATCCAGGCCGAGTTCCGGCTCATCATCGAGCCGGAGTTCTACCGCGACATCCAGGCCGGCGGGGGCCGCATCCTCGGGCGCTCCATCCGGCAGCTCGCGGTGCGCGCCACCGAGCACAAGCAATTGCGCCCGGACGCCGACCCGGACCGCTTCACCCGCACCTTGGCGGCCGCGCTGGCGGGTCAGCGTTATATCGCCGATGTGCTGGCGGGTCCGGTGGATCTGCGGGCCCGGTTCGCCGAGGCGCTCGAGGTGATCGTGGACGCCACCGCGACACCGGAGTGGATCGAGGAGTTCCGCCGCACCGGCTGGCGGGTGTCCGCAAAGCTGGAAGATCTCAACTTGGGACTCTGACCAGCTGATTTGGGAATAATGCGGAGCCTGTCATAAGCTATCTCCGCTCCCAACGGAAGCCGTTGAGCAAACGGTCCGGAGAGATCCGGCGGGCCCCCTTCGTCTAGCGGCCTAGGACGCCGCCCTTTCAAGGCGGTAGCGCGGGTTCGAATCCCGTAGGGGGTACAACCATGGAAACATGGTTGTCGGAGCAAGTAGCAAGGCCCTGTGGCGCAGTTGGTTAGCGCGCCGCCCTGTCACGGCGGAGGTCGCGGGTTCGAGTCCCGTCAGGGTCGCAAGACACAAAGCTTGGCATTCGTATCGGGTGCCTTTCGGCCAGGTAGCTCAGTTGGTACGAGCGTCCGCCTGAAAAGCGGAAGGTCGCCGGTTCGATCCCGGCCTTGGCCACCAGATCTGGGAGACCCCGTCCAATGGACGGGGTCTTTCGGCGTTCCGGGATTCTTCGCGTGTTTCCGGGAGTTTCCTTCTGATCTTGGTGCCATGCTGGGTTCATGGCTGACGATCAGTGGTATTACTGCCTCAAGCATCATCGGGCCGAGCCGGGCAAGCAGCACTGGTTCGCGGAGCGGATGGGTCCTTACCCGGACAAGGCGACAGCCGAGCGGGCGTTGGATATTGTGCGAGAACGAAATAGGTGCTCGGACGAAGAAGATTCCTGACGCCTGGGTGATGGGGGTGAGCGTGGCCACGCGGTGCGCTCACGAGGCACTCAGGTCGACCAGGTACGGTTTCGTAGCCAGAAACGACCAAGCGGGAGGGTAAATCTTGAAGGTCACCGTGGTGGTGCCGACCTACAACGAGCGGGAGAACCTGCCGGTGGCGGTGGAGCGGCTGACCGCCCTACCGGTGGCCGACCTGCACGTGCTGGTGGTGGACGACAATTCGCCCGACGGCACCGGTGAGGTGGCCGACAAGCTGGCCGCCGACCTGCCGAACGTGGTGAGCGTGCTGCACCGCACCGAGAAGGACGGCCTGGGCCGCGCGTACATCGCCGGCATCACCAAGGCGTTGGACGAGGGCGCGGACGTCGTCATCCAGATGGACGCCGACCTGTCCCATCCCGCCGAGGTCCTCCCCGCCATGCTGGACAAGCTGGCCACCACCGACGCCGGCGTGGTGCTCGGATCCCGTTATGTCCCCGGCGGTTCCACCGCCGCGGAGTGGAAGTGGTACCGCAAGGCGCTCTCCGCGTGGGCCAACTTCTACGTGAATCTGATTCTGCGCCTGGGCGTCAAGGACGCGACGGCCGGTTTCAAGGCGTGGAAGGCCGACACCCTGCGCGCCATCGACGTGGCCTCGATCAAGTCGAACGGCTACTCGTTCCAGGTGGAGATGAACTACCGGACGGTCAAGAAGGGCATCGCCATCGCCGAGGTGCCGATCCGCTTCGAGGAGCGCACCAAGGGCGCGTCCAAGATGAGCCTGAAGGTGCAGCTGGAGTCCGCGGCCATGCCGTGGAAGCTGTTGTTCGGCAAGCAGGTCTAGTTCTCCGGCCAGTGGAGCAGGGTGTCCACGAACAGCTGACGCACTCGCTCCACCTCGGTATCCATATGGTTCGGATCCCAGCCGCCGACATCGATCGGCGGTAGCACCGCCACATCCACGACGCCTTTGCGCACGACGGCCGAATTGCGCCAGGCGATTTCACCGGCATTGCGGATCACCACCGGGATGACGGGAACTCCGGCCCGGATGGCGATGTGGAACGCGCCCTTCTTGAAGGGGCCCACGCGCGGGGTCAGTGAACGGGTGCCCTCCGGCGCGATCACCACCGACAGCCCGCCGCGCAGGGTGTCGACCACCGGTTCCAGTTCGGCCTTGGCGACGGCGGTGTTCGCGCGGTCGATGAAGGTCACCTCCACGAATCGCATGAGCGGCCCGAAGATCGGGTTCTTGGTGATCTCCCGCTTGGCCACCCCGGTGAATCCGGTGCCCAGCACCTCGGCCATCACCACGATGTCGAACTGGCTCTGGTGATTGAAGATGAACACCGCCGGGCGCGGGGCCCGGGCATGCTCGGCCCCGGTGACCCGGACCTTCACCCCGGTGCTCCGCAGCGTCGAGTCCGCGGCGTAGGTCATCATCGAATCCGCCATCTGGCGACGCTGTGTGGTGTGCGCCTTGGCGGCGACACCGAACAGGGCCCCGCCCAGCAGCCCGGTGAAACCGGCCAGCGTGCGGACGTAGTCGGTGGCCCGGGGCGCTTGCCGGGGCCGGAAATGCAGGACCGGCCAATCCTTTTCGGCGGCCGCCATGACCACGCGCGGATCCGGGTTCACCGCGACCGGGTGCCCGGCGGCCTGTAGCAGTGGCAGGTCGGCGGCGCTGTCGGCGTAGGCCCAGCTGTGCGCGAGATCGATGTCGTCGGCGATGGCGAAGCGGCGCACGGCGTCGGCCTTGCCATTGCGCCACAGCGGTTTTCCCTCCACGTGCCCGGTCAGCACGCCGTCCTGCACGGCCATGGCGGTGCACAGCACGTGCGGAATGCCGAGTTCCTCGGCCACCGGCTCGACCTGGTAGCGGGTGACGGAGCTGACCAGCACCAGCGTGTGCCCGGCGGCCTCGTGCTCGCGGACCAGCCGCCATGCCTCGGGGTAGATGTGCCCGTAGACGTTGCGCGCGAAGATCTCCCGGCCGGCCTCCGCCAGCTCGGTCTCGGGCACCCCGGCCCAGCCGTATATGGCGTACTGGAGGAAGCGCTCGTATTCGCCCTCGCTGCGCGCGCCGCGGATGCTGCCGAGCAGTCCTGCGGTGAGTGCGCCGCGGGTGCTGCCGCGCCGCAGCAGCCGTCGCGGCAACGGCGGCGGATTGAAGCCGCTCACCACGGTCCCGCCGAAATCGAAGACGGCCGCGATGTGCGGGCCCCGCGGCCCGGTCCGGACCGCTTCCAGGGCCTGCGCGAGATCGGTTGCGCCGACCGGTCGTTGGGTGACGCCGACACCGGGCCGCAGCGGAAGTGAGGGCCTGCCCGCGGCGATCCCCCGGACCCGGCTCGTCATAGCGTGTCCAGCCGGTTGGAGGGGTCGAGGGTGGCGGCGCGGGAGATGCGCGCGCCGATGGCGCGCAGTTCCCCGGCGAAGCGGGTGCGGCGGGCGGCCAGCTCGGCGGGATCCTCGGCGGGGGTGAGCAGGCCGTGATTGTCGGCGAGTTTGATTGCACTGCCGAACAATTCGGAGGACACCGATTCGGGGCTGTGCAGGCGCTGTTGCAGCAGCATCTGTTTGCCGACCTGCAGGCACTCGTCGACGAAGTCCTTCCGGTCGACCTCGAGGGCGGGATCGCGCGCGGCGAGTCGTTCGGCCACCACGAGTTGCGCGTCGAAGAAGGAGCGCAATACGCGGTGCGCCATCATGAATCCGGAATCGGTCAGCTGGGCCAGGATGTCGGATCCGACGGTGCCCGCGGCCGTGCGGTGGTGCCATTCCGGGTCCACCCGCAGCATCTCCGCGGTGAGCTGGCTGGTGAATTCGGCGCGCTCGGGGAAGAAGAACTCGAATTTGAGCAGGTCCCGCAGCCGGTAGGCGGCCTCCCAGCCGACCCGGAGCTGATCGCCTTCGGGCGCCTCCATCGCGGTGAGGACGGCCAGTTCGAGAATGGCGCGGTTGACGAACCAGTGCACCGCGCTGTTGCGATAGAACGCGGCCTCCAGGTGGGCCCCGGCGTGAATGGCGTACACCGATTCCAGCCCGCCGCGGTACACGGTCACCACCCCCGCGATGGCGAGCTGTTCGAGCACCACGGCCAGCCGGTGATCGTCACGCAGCGTGGCGAGTTCGCCGCGCGGCAGGCCGCGATTCTCGATGTAGCCGAGCACGGGCGCGATGGCGGCGCGCAGTTCGCTGCGGGTGAGGGCGCGCTCGTGCACGCCCAGCAGCACCAGGGTGGTGAGGGCGTTGACGGTGATGGGGGTGACCTCGTTGATGCCGACCGCGACCTCGAAGGCCAGCCGCTGCACCGCGCGGTGCTCGAGTTCGAGCATCGGCGCCGGGGCCGGATCCGGGTGTGCCGCCAGCGGATCCCCGTGCACGGCCAGCCGGCCGCGCGCCGAGAGCGGGGTGCCGAAGCGCACGTACACGTGCCCGGCGGAGTGCTGCTGGCTGCGCACGTAGCGGGCCAGCCAGGCCAGGCCCTCGGGTTGCTTGCTGCCGCCGGTCTGTTCGTCGGCGATGGCCCCGATCTCGTTGAGCCGCTCGTAGGTGATGGAGACCGGCACCAGCATGACGTCGTCGATGCGTTTCGAACGCAGTGCCGCCGCAAGGTAGTTCAGCAGTCCGTAGCGGGGTGGGCGGAGTTTGCCGGTGCGGGTGCGGCCGCCCTCGAAGTACCACTCCAGATTGAAGCGCTTGTTCAGCAGATAGGCGAAGTACTCCTCGACGACGGCCTTGTAGACCTCGTCGTCGCCGAAACTGCGGCGGATGAACACGGCTCCGGTGCGCCGGGCGATCGGGCCGATCGGCCAGAACTTGAGGTTGGCCCCGCCGACCACGTGGTTGGGCGGGAAGTCGTTGCGGGCCAGGATGTCCCCGAGCACGAAGGCGTCCACGTAGGAGCGGTGTGAGGGCAGGAAGACCAGCGGGTAGCGCCGGTTCAGGGTGCGCAGTCCGTCCAGGCCGGACTCGTCGGAGTCGACCTTCCAGGTGGAGGCGTGCACCGGGCGCATGGCCTGGGTGAACAGGTCCGATACCAGGCGGGACTGGGCCGCGACGAGTTCGCGCAGCCCCTTCTCGGCCCGGCGGTACACCTCGCGGGACGGCAGCCCGGCCGCCTCGGCGATGCCGTCGAGCCGGCGCAGGAATTCCGGCGAGTCGAGGATCTCCTCGACCACCAGCCGCGGCACCTTGTACCGGTCGCCGATGACCGCGCGCTCGGCGCGTTCCAGGGCGACGATGCCCGCGCGCACGATGGCCCGGCCGAAAGCGTCCGGGACGCCGGCGGATCCGGGATTGTTGGCGCGCAGCTCGCTGAGCCGGGCGGGCTGCCCGGTCAGCACCAGGTGCCGGTCGGGTGCCTTGCTGAGCAGCCGCCGCTGCATGAACCGATGGGGTTTGCGCGGGTTGGTGAGGGTGATCAGATCGCTGAAGGTGGTGCGCCGCACGCCGTCTCGCTCCGGCGGCAGCCACAGCACCCGCACCGGAACCACCAGTGGGTCGTCGCCGCGGCCGACCAATCGATCGGTGACCGCGGTGGGGTCCAGATCGATCTGGGTGACCGGTGCGGAGGTGCCGAATTCCTGGGTGATGCCGCCCTCGGCGAGCCAGTGCCCGATGAGTTCGCGTTCCACCGGGGAGGCGGCGTCGACCAGGGCGACCACGGACTGTGGAGCGGTGAGCGCGGCCTCGGGGAGCCGGCTGTCATGATCGAGCATTTTCGTTGTCCCTCCACCTGAGCCGCTGCGATCCATTGAAGCCCAAACGGGCGCGCCGGGTTGGCAGGTCGGGTAATTGCCCGGTCGGGAGCGGGGTTTCGGTGGCAGGCGGACCCCGGCGTGATCGAGGTCGCGCACGAGCCCTCCCCACTTTTAGGAAGGCAATGCTAACCTCACTCGGCAAGTTAGGTAAGCATAACCTTGGAGGTCTGGTGTCGGTCGCTGACGAACGGGTACGGGTCACGGGGGAGCAGCGGTGGGGCGAACACGTCACCGATCCGGCCGCGGCGGTATCCGCGCTGGCGGCGGCGGAACTTTTCGGCGAATACGTGGTCTACGAGCGGCCCGGCGAATGGGTGTTCGCGGCCGACCCGATCGGCGGGGTCGAGTTGGACGCCGACGAACTCCGGGTGAGCTGGGACGGGCGCACCACCGCCGGACCGTGGACCGGGAGCCCCGCGCAGGCCGTCGACCGCGCCCTGGCCGGGCTGCCGTCGGCGGGACGGAATGCCTTCGGCTGGATCGGATTCGAGTTCTGCGCCTGGTCGCTCGGCGCGATCGAGCACGTGCATCCGCGGGCGACGCTGGCGCACTTGATGATTCCGCGCATCGAGGTCCGCATCGACGCCACCGGGGTGCGGGTGTCCGGCGCGACGCCCGCCGAGACCGGGGACATCCACGAGTTGATCACCACCGCGCAGCGGACCGCGCCGCCGGTGGCCCACCCGGTGGACGTCACCGGGGATCCGACCGGGTACCGGGACCGGGTGGCCGCCGGCGTCGCCGAGATCGCGGATGGCAGGTACCAGAAGGTGATTCTGTCGCGGAAGGTGGAGCTGCCCTTCGCGGTCGACATTCCGGCCACCTATCGGCTGGGCCGCATGAACAACACCCCGGCGCGCTCGTTCCTGCTGCGACTGGGCGGGCTCGAGGCCGCTGGTTTCAGTCCCGAACTGGTGGCGTCGGTGGACCGCGACCGGGTGGTCACCACCGAGCCGCTGGCCGGGACGCGCGCCTTCGGCCGCGGTGACGACCTGGATCTGGCGGCCCGCGCGGAACTGATCCGCGACCCCAAGGAGATTGTCGAGCACGCCATTTCGGTGCAGACCTCCTTCGCCGAGATCGCGGCCGTCGCCGAGCCCGACACCACCGCGGTCTCCGACTTCATGGCGGTGCGCGAGCGCGGCAGCGTGCAGCACCTGGCGTCCACGGTGCGCGGCACGCTGGCGGCGGGCCGCAGCCCGTGGGACGCCCTCGAAACGCTGTTCCCGTCCGTCACCGCCTCCGGCATTCCCAAGGCCGAGGGCGTCGACGCGGTCTTCCGGCTCGACCACGATCCGCGCGGGCTGTATTCCGGTGCCGTGGTGACGGTTTCGCCCGAGGGCGAGCTGGAGGCGACGCTGGTGCTGCGCGCGGTCTACCAGAGCGGGGCCGGGGCTTGGCTGCGCGCGGGCGCGGGCGTGGTCGGGCAGTCGCGGCCGGAGCGCGAATTCGAGGAGACCTGCGAGAAGCTGGGCAGCGTCGCGCCCTACGTGGTCAAGGCCGACACCGCGGTGCGGGCCTGATCCGACCCCGCGGTGCGGGCCTGATGCGCCGGGAAGCCCCGGGGTGGGGTCAGACGCGGAACTCCACGCCGGTCAACCGCTCGGCCAGCTCCCAGAGCTGCCGGGCGGTTTTCTCGTCGTGCGAGGCGGCATTGGAGTGCACCTCGGGCGGATAGCCCCGCCAGTTGAACCAGTCGGGACCGTAGTAGCCGCCCGGTTCGACCTCGGCGGTGGCGGCGTACAGCGTTGGCAGCGCGCCCATTTCGGCGCTCTGCGCCACCAGCCGATTGCCGAGGCCGACGATCTGCTCGAGCAGGTTCTGGGTCTCGGAGCTGATCTCGGTGGCCGCGTAGCCGGGGTGCGCGGCCACCGAGAGCTTCGGTGAGCCGATGAGACCGAGTCGCCGCTGGAGTTCGTAGGTGAACAGCAGCAGCGCCAGTTTGGATTGCGCGTACGCGCCGAATCGGGAGTAGGCGCGGTGCTCCCAGTTCAGGTCGTCGAGGTCGATGCGGCCGATGAAGTGAGTGATGCTGGAGGTGTTCACTACCCGCTCCGAAATCCGGTCCAGCAGTAGGCCGGTCAGGGCGAAGTGGCCGAGATAGTTGGTGCCGATCTGCAATTCGAAGCCGTCGGCGGTTTTGCGCTTGGGCACCGCCATCACGCCCGCGTTGTTGATGAGCACGTCGGCCCGGTCCACGGTGTCGGCGAAGGCGCGCACCGAGGCCAGATCGGCCAGATCCAGCTGGCGGATCTGCACGTCCCCGGGCATGGTCCGGGCCACCGCCTGCGCCTTGATCTCATTGCGGCAGGCCAGGATCACCTGTGCCCCGGCGGCGGCCAGGGCGCGCGCGGTGGCCTCGCCGAGGCCGCTGGTGGCTCCGGTGACGATGATGATCCGGCCGGTCTGGTCCGGAATATTCGCTGTGTTCCACCCACCCATAGATGAACTCTATGACGCGGCGGGTATCCCGTCGCGGCGAACCGCGGTGAGGAAATCCACACCGATCCCCGTGCCGATCGGCGGCGCCCGGGTTGCGGACCGGCCGGATCGGTGCTGGGTGGCCGGGCATCACAGCGCGGCGGCGAGGGCCTTCTTGTCGATCTTGCCGACGGCGGTGACGGGCAGGGAATCGGCCTGCCGCAAGACATCCGGCTGTTTGTAGGTGGCCAGACCGCGAGCCGTCAGGAACGCCTTGACATCGGGCAGGGCGGGCAGCTCGCCGGTGGTCACCAGGACCACGCAGACCTTCTCACCCAGCGCCGGATCGGGCAGGCCGACGGCGGCGGCATGGCGGACGCCCGGATAGGCGAGCAGGTGCTCCTCGAGTTCGTCGCAGGAGATGTTCTCGCCGCCGCGGTTGATGACGTCCTTGATGCGGCCGGAGACGACGAGGTGACCGCTGGGCAGGCGGCGGACCAGGTCGCCGCTGCGGTAGAACCCGTCCGGGGTGAAGGCGCGGGAATTGTGTTCGGGGGCACGGTAGTAGCCGCGCAGCGTGTACGGGCCGCGGGTGAGGAGCTCGCCCTCCGCGCCGTCGGGGACGTCGTCGCCGTGCTCGTCGACCACCCGGACCTCGTCGGCGGGGGAGAGGGGACGGCCCTGGGTGGTGCAGACGAGATCGTCGGCGTCCTCGGCCCGGGTGTAGTTGAGCAGGCCCTCGGCCATGCCGAACACCTGCTGCAGGCGCACGCCCAGGGCCGGGGCGACCGCGCGCGCGTTCACCTCGGCCAGCTTCGCGCCGCCCACCTGGAGCAGGCGCAGCGAGGACAGGTCCGCCTCCTCCCATTCGACTGCCGCGCACCACAGTTGGGCCAGCGGCGGCACCACGGCGGTGACGGTGACGCGGTGGCGTTCGATGGCGGCGAAGGAGTTCTCCGGACTGGGATCGGTCACGAACGCCATGGCCGCGCCGGTGGCAATGCTCCCGAGCACGCCCGGGCAGGCCAGCGGGAAGTTGTGGGCGACAGGGAGTGTCGCGAGGTACACGTCGTCCGGGCCGAGCTCGCAGACCTCGGCGCTGGCCCGGGCGTTGTAGACGTAGTCGTCGTGGGTGCGGGCGATGAGCTTGGGCAGGCCGGTGGTGCCGCCGGAGACCAGCATCAGGGCGATGTCGGAGGGGTCGATATCGGGGAGTGAATCGCCGTCGACCGGAATGGAATTCAGCGCAGTGAAAGGACCGGCGTCGCCCAGGATCAGGATGTGCACGAGGCTGGGCGCGCTCACCTCGGCGGCGAGGGTTCGATAGTCGAAGTCACCGAGGCGTTCGGCGGCGATATAGGCGACCGCACCGGAAAGCCTTGCCAGGTGCTCGATTTCCGCGCGGCGATGCGCGGGCAGGGTGAGGACCGGGATGATTCCGGCGCGCAGCAGGCCGAACAGGATCTCGATGAACTCGGGCACATTGGGCAGCTGCACGACGACCCGATCGCCCGGCCGGATGCCGAGCCCCAACAGTCCGTGGGCCATCCGGTCGGCCGCGCGATCCAGCTCCGCGTAGGTGGTCGAGGTGTCACCCAGCAATGCGGGCCGCTCGGGCCATTGCCGGGCCGCGTCGCGCAGCAGTTCGCCCAATGGCCGACCTGCCCAGTACCCGGCAGCCCGATACCGCTCGGCGAGTTCGGCTGGGAACGGAACGAAACCGTCGCGGTGATCCGTGGTGGATCCGGGCGGTGTCTCTGCGGATGCGGTCGACGTCACAGCTCTGACCTCTGGCTAGTTAGGATGGCCTTGCATAGGTTAGGCAACCCTATCTCAATGAGCTACGCTGCTGTCCAACGACATCCGAATCCCGGATCGGCAGCACCTAGCCCCACCCCTCGAACAAGGAGTACCAGCGGAAATGGAGTCACCCCAGGGGCCGTCGGCGAGCATCGCCCGGGACGAGGTCCGCACCGCCATCGCCACCCACCTCGGCCTGGATCCGTCCGCCATCGGCGACCACGACGACCTCATCCAGCTCGGCCTGGACTCCATCCGCACCATGAAACTCGCCGGCGCCTGGCGCAAACGCGGCCTCCCGGTCAACTTCGCCCAACTCGCCGCCGAACCGACGCTCGCCGCCTGGCACCGGATCCTCGGCGGCGCAGAGATGGACGTCCCGGCGGGAACCGGGCTTGCCGGGGCGATGAATCACATGGCGGTCCAGGATGATTCGCGCGACCTCGGGTCTGCCGCGGCGGAGTCCACGGCGGCCGCCGTCACCCCGGTGGCGGACGGAGGGGACCCGGTCGTCGACGATGGGAGTCCCTTCGCGCTCGCGCCCATGCAGCACGCGTATTGGGTCGGGCGGGCCGAGGGGCAGGAGTTGGGGGCGGTCGCGGCGCATCTGTACGTCGAATTCGACGGGGCCGGAGTGGATCCCGAGCGGTTGGGAGCGGCGGTCGAGGGGCTGGTGCGGCGGCATCCGATGCTGCGGACGCGATTCCTGCCGGACGGGACGCAGCAGACGCTGGAGCGGCCGGGCCGGGAGGTGTGGAGCGTCACCGATCTGCGGGGCGCCGGCGCCGATGCGGCCGAACGGGTGCTGGAGGAGTTGCGCGACAGGCGGACTCATCAGCTTATGGCGGTCGCGGAGGGGCAGGTCGTCGACATCGCCTTGACGCTGTTGCCGCAGGGGCGGACGCGGCTGCACCTGGATGTGGACATGCTCGCGGCCGATGCCATGAGCTATCGGATTCTGGTGGCGGATCTGGCGCGGCTGTACCACGGTGAGCAGTTGCCGGTGCAGGACTACACCTTCCGGCAGTACCTGGCCGAACATGCCGGTCCCGCGCAGGAACACGCGGCCGACCGGGAGTGGTGGCAGGGGCGACTGGCGAACTTGCCCGGTGCGCCCGAGTTGCCGCGCGCCCCGGAAGCCGCAGTGAACTCCGGAGCCGCAGCGCGTTCGGGAGCCCCCGTGCATTCGGAAGCCGCAGCATACTCGGAAGCCGCAGCGCATTCGGGCCCTCCGGTGCATTCGGGCCGTGGCCCGGGCGAGGCGGGCGGGGAACGGGTGGCGCGGACGGTGCGACTGCATCACTGGCTGTCTCCGGAGGCCAAGGGGCGGATGTTCGCCGCGGCGCACGCGCGCGGGATCACCCCGGCCATGGCGCTGGCGTCGGTGTTCGCGGAGACCATCGGCGGGTGGTCGGCGCAGCGGCGGTTCCTGCTGAATCTGCCGCTGTTCCATCGGGAGCCGGTGCATCCGCGGGTGGACGGGGTGGTCGGCGACTTCACCTCCTCGGTGCTGCTGGAGGTCGATGTCACCGAGCCCGTCACCGTCACCGAGCGCGCCCGCGCTCTGCAACGCGAATTGCACGCCGCCGGAGCTCATTCCGGCTATACCGGCCTCGAGGTGCTGCGCGATCTGGGCCGCCTGCGCGCCGAACCCGTGCTGGCCCCGATCGTCTACACCAGCGCCATCAACCTGGGCGAGCTCTTCGCCGACCAGGTCACGGCCACCTTCGGCGACCCGGTCTGGATCATTTCCCAAGGCCCCCAGGTGCTGCTGGACGCGCAGGTCACCGAGGTCCGCGGCGGCCTGCTGCTGAACTGGGACATCCGCGCCGACGCCTTCCCCGCGAACATGGTCGAGACGATGTTCACCCGCTACATCGACGCGATCCTCCGCCTCGCGGGCGGCGACGGGTCCGCTGCGGACGAGCCCGGCACCCTCCGCGACGACGCCGCACGAGACATCGGTGCGCCGGTCGCGAATCCCGATGCCGGACATGGACTCACCGCCGCTGTGTCCTCCGGGGCGGATTGCGCGCCGGATCCTTCGGGTCCCGATCGCGTCGCGGTCGGGCCGCGGCCGAAGTCGGTCGTATCCGCGCGCGCGGAGGCCGGTGGTGCCGAGGTCCGCGCCGCGGGGTGGGATGCGGAGGCGGCGGTGCGAATTCCGGTGGAGCAGGCGGTGGTTCGGGCGCGCGTGAATGCCACCGACGGTGCGGTGAGCGGGCGTGCTCTGCACAGCGGGCTGTTCGAGTTCGCCGCCACGAATCCCGGCGCGCCGGCCGTGATCTGGGAATCCGACCGGACCGACGGTGTCGTCACCGCATCGCCCGCCGAGGAGGTAGCGCAGCAGTCCGCTTCCTCGACACGAGTGTTGAGCTATGCCGAGCTGGCGGGCCAGGCGCTGGCGGTGGCCGGTGCGCTGCGGGCGGCGGGTGTCGGGCCGGGCGACGCCGTCGCGGTGCAGTTGCCGAAGGGGCCGGATCAGATCGTGGCCACCGCCGGGGTGTTGGCCGCGGGCGGGGTGTACGTGCCGATCGGGTTCGATCAGCCCGCGGCGCGACGGGCCGAGATTCTGCGGACCGGTGCCGTCGTGGCGGCGGTGACCGCCGGGGCGCGCGTGCCGGAGGTGCCGACCCTGGTGCTGAGCGAGGCGCGGGTGTATCCGGAACCGTTGGCGGAAGCCGTCGTTCCGGATCCGGAAGCCATCGCCTACGTGCTCTTCACGTCGGGGTCTACCGGCAAGCCGAAGGGTGTCGAGGTGCCGCACCGGGCGGCCATGAACACCATCGACGACCTGAACGAGCGCTTCGGGATCGGGGCGGCGGACCGGGCACTCGCCCTGTCCGCGTTGGAATTCGACCTTTCCGTGTACGACATCTTCGGGCTGTTGAGCGCCGGGAGTGCGGTGGTCGCGCTGGATGAGGGACAGCGCGGCGAACCGGGGCGGTGGGTCGAGATGATCCGGCGGCTCGGGATTTCAGTGGTGAACTGTGTCCCGAGCCTGCTGGACATGCTGTTGGAGGCCGCCGCCGGGAAGCCTGTGGATAGTTTGCGCATGGTCATTCTCGGCGGTGACTGGGTCGATGTGGCGCTGCCCGGGCGGCTGGCGGCGGTGGCCCCGGGCTGCCGCTTCGCGGGGCTGGGCGGCGCGACCGAGACGGCCATTCACTCCACCATTCGCGAGGTGGTGAATGCCGAAGTGCCGGAGGAATGGTCGGCCGTTCCGTACGGGACGCCGCTGCGCAATGTGCGCTGCCGGGTGGTCGGGCCGTCGGGGCAGGACTGCCCGGACTGGGTCACCGGCGAACTGTGGATCGGCGGGGCGGGCGTGGCGGCCGGGTACCGGGGCGATGCCGAGCGCACCGCGGACCGGTTCGTCACCCACAAGGGCCTGCGCTGGTACCGCACCGGAGACCTTGCGCGGTATCTGCCGGACGGCTGCCTGGAGTTCCTCGGGCGGGCCGACCACCAGGTCAAGATCCGCGGCTATCGGGTGGAACTCGGGGAGGTGGAGAGCGCGCTGCGCACCCTGCCGGGGGTGCGGCACGCCATCGCGGCGGTGATCGGTTCGGCCGCACCGAAACTCACGGCGGTCGTGGTGGCCGACGCGGGGGCCGCCCTCGAGGTGCCCGCGCTGCTCGACGCCGCCGCGGACCTGTTGCCCGCCTACATGATTCCCGGCCGGGTGGAACTGCTCGCCGAACTGCCCTTCACCTCGAACGGCAAACCGGACCGCAAGGCCATCGCGTCGCTGCTGGCCGCGGGGGAGGGGGATGGCGAATTCGTCGCACCCCGAACCGATGTCGAGCGCGCCGTCGCCGATATCGTCGCCACCGTCCTGGGCCGGGAGCGGGTCGGCGTGACCGACGATTTCTTCGCGCTCGGCGGCGATTCGGTGCTGGCCACCGCCGTCATCGCGCGGGTGCGGGACTGGCTCGACTCGCCGGACACCGTGGTCGCCGACTTCTTCGCCGCCCGTACGGTCGAGGGCCTGAGCCGGCGGCTGGTGGAGCGCGAGCGGCGGGCCGGGGTCGCCGGGCGGCTCGATGAGGTGGCCCGCCTCTACCTGGAGGTGGCCGCGCTGTCGGACGAGGAGATCCTCGCCCTCTCCTGAAAAGCGCGATCCCCGAACCCTTTTCGCCGGGCGCGGGGATCGGCGGTCGAGCTCAGTGCGGGGCGGGCAGGGTGCAGCCGCCGTGCAGGATGCCGATGTCGTGCAACAGCCGGTAGCACGACGGATCGTCCGGCAGCACCGGGTGGAAGCCCTCCAGGAAGAACGTCGCCACCAGATTGATGACGATGACGACGGCGAGGAAGCCGATGGCCGCCAGGCCGAGGGTGCGATGCGGTCCCGTCGTCGGAATCGTCTCCGCGGCCGTCTCGTACGAAAACGACAGCACCACACCGATTGTCGTGATGGCGGCGACGAACAGCACGAACGCCCACACATACAGGTGCAGGCCCAGCACCGCGCCGCCGTAACCCTGGTCGCCGGGCAGGATGTGCAGCATGGTCTGCCGCCAGGCGGTGAACCCGCCGCCGAAGCAGGCCACGATGGCCAGCCCCCAGCCGACCATGTAGTCGCGCCGCACGATGGTCCCGGTCAGGCCCTTGCGCACGATGTACGTGCCGCCGAGCGCGGCCAGCATCATGAAGTAGCGCTGCAGCATGCACAGCGGGCACGGGTAGTCCCATGTGCCGAACTGGACGCCGAGGCCGCCGCACACCACCGCGGTCCAGCCGACGATGAAGACGACCGCCAGCCAGTACTGCACCTGGCCGAGTACCCCACCGCCGCTGACGGTCTCGGTGGTTTCGGCGCCGGTGGCCGTCACCATGTCAGCCCCAGCCCGAGGCCGCCGGTGATGTGATACTTCACGAGCCCGGCGCAGAGCAGGGCCACGATCCACCAGGCGGCCGGCGCGCGCCGCCTCGGCCCCTGTTTCCAGATCAGGATCAGAACCACCAGCAAACCCGCGAGTATCAATGTATCCATGGTCGTGACGCTACCGCTTGCGCAGTTCGAAGCCGTTCAAGGCGAGCCGGGCACGCCGCGCGTGCACACCCCTCGTACGCACCGGCATATTTCTGGAATGCGACCGGTTCCCGCCCACGGCGGACGGGCGCGCCCCCGCGCCCCTAGACTCGACCCCGTGAGCGAGCGTAGCGAGCGAGCCAGAGACACAGGGCGCTCCGCGCACGCCGAAGCCGAGCGCAGCGAGGTGGAGGCGTGAGCGGTTGGGACATCTCCGACATCCCCGATCAAGCGGGTCGTACCGTCATCGTGACCGGAGCCAATAGCGGGCTGGGCGCGGTCACCGCGCGGGCGCTCGCGGGTGCCGGGGCGCGCGTGATCATGGCGTGCCGCAATGAACTCAAGGGCCGGGCCGTCGCCTCCGAGATCGGCCCCAATACCGCGGTGCGGCGGCTGGACCTGGCCGATCTGAGCTCGATCCACGAGTTCGCCGACGCGATCGACGGCGCCGACGTGCTGATCAACAATGCGGGCGTGATGGCGGTGCCGCTCAAGCGCACCGCCGACGGATTCGAAATGCAGGTCGGCACCAACCATCTCGGTCACTTCGCGCTGACCGGCCTGCTGCTGGACAAGATCCGGGACCGGGTGGTCACGCTGACCAGCGGCATGCACGCCGTCGGCCGCATCGATCTCGAGGACCTGAACTGGGAGCGGCGCTCGTATCAGCGCTGGGCCGCCTACGGGCAGTCCAAGCTGGCCAATCTCATGTTCGCGCGGGAACTGCAGCGGCGCTTGACCGCCGCCGGTTCGAGCAAGGTGTCGGTGGCCGCGCATCCGGGCTATGCCGCCACCGAACTGCAGGGGCACACCGAGTCGCTGTACGACACGCTGATGTCGATCGGCAACAGGATCTTCGCGCAGAGCGCCGAAATGGGCGCGCTGCCAACGCTGTTCGCGGCGACCGCGGAGGTCGAGCCGGGCGGCTTCTACGGGCCGACCGGGCTGCGCGGCATGCGGGGCTATCCCGGGCCGAGCACCTCGACGGCCGCCTCCAAGGACGAGGTGACGGCGCGGCGGCTGTGGGAGCTGTCCGAACAGCTCACCAAGGTCAACTATCCCTTCGTGCGAAAGTGAATCGGGGCCGGGAGACATGAGCGTTCCATTCGACCGGCGCGATCAGTTCGACAAGATCCAGCAGGGGCTGCTGCCCGGCGAGCAGATCCTGGCCGTGTACGACGCCATCGGGGTGGGCACCGGATTCCTCGGGCTCACCGATCGGCGCGTCTTCATCCAGGACAACTCGTTCGTCGGGAAGAAGATCGCCATCACGAGCATCCCGTACTCGCGGATCTCGAGCGTCAGCATCCTGACCAACAAGTCGTTCGCGGGACAGTGGTTCTCCTCCGGGCAGATCGCCATCAGCACGGGACATCACACCTACGAGGTGGAGTTCCGCGGCGACGAGAAGACGCGCCACGTGCACGACGTGATCCTGCACTACATCCTGCGCTGACCGGGGGCATCCCAATCCTCGGGACGCGGTTCCCATGGATCGTGGCGCACGCCACACGCGCGATTCGCGATCTCTGGTACTGTGCCGGGTATGCAGCGTGTGTATTTCTGGTTTAGTCAGCCGGCCCCGGGTGGGTCGTGCGGCGCTGACCTGCGCTGACATCCTCCACCCCGAGCCGGACGAAAACAGACCGGCTCCAAGGGGTTTCGTACAACTCTCCGTGGGTCGGCCTGGGACAAGGAAACCCACGATGACTACCGCCGATCTCGAACGGCATGCCGATCTGGACGACCAGCGCACGCTGAGCGTGAGCCCGCTGAGCTCGCCCCGCGAGATCCGTGCCGCCCATCCGATCGACGACACCCTCGCCGACACCGTGCGCGCGGGCCGCAAGGCCACCGTCGACGTGCTGAACGGCGCCGACGACCGCCTGATGGTGATCGTCGGCCCGTGCTCGGTGCACGATCCCGAGGCCGCCATGGACTACGCGCGCCGCCTCGCCGCTAAGGCCGCCGAAGTGGAGGATCGGCTGCACGTGGTGATGCGGGTGTACTTCGAGAAGCCGCGCACCACGCTGGGCTGGAAGGGTCTGATCAACGACCCGCACCTGGACGGCACCTTCGACATCAACACCGGGCTGGACCTGGGCCGCCGCCTGCTGGTCGACATCACCGCGCTGGGACTGCCGGTGGCCTGCGAGTTCCTCGATCCGATCACCCCGCAGTACATCGCCGACCTGGTCGCCTACGGCGCGATCGGCGCGCGCACCGCGGCCAGCCAGGTGCACCGGCAGCTGTCCTCGGCGCTGTCCATGCCGGTCGGCATCAAGAACGGCACCGACGGCGACGTGCAGGTCGCGGTCGACGGCGTGCGCGCCGCGGCCGCCTCGCACGTGTTCCCCGGCACCGACCTGGACGGGCGCTCGGCGCTCATCCGCACCGCGGGCAACCCGGACTGCCACGTCATCCTGCGCGGCGGCTCCAACGGCACCAACTACGACGCCGCCTCCTGCGCGGAAGCGCTGCTGCGCCTGGAGAAGTCGGCGCTGCCGCAGCGACTGGTGGTGGACGCCTCGCACGGCAACTCCAACAAGGACCACAACCGGCAGGTCGATGTCGTCACCGATATCGCCGAGCGCATCGCGGGCGGCGAGGACACCGTGGTCGGGCTGATGATGGAGTCCTTCATCGTGGCGGGCCGCCAGGACCTCACCCTCGGCAGCCCGGAGGACCTCACCTACGGCCAGTCCATCACCGACGCCTGCATCGACTGGGACACCACGGCGAGCCAGCTCGACCGCCTGGCCGACGCCGTCACCGCCCGCCGCGCGGCCCGCGGCTGACCGCGGTCCCCCTAACCAGCACCCACTCGTTGCGAGTTCGCCTCGCGCGGAACGAGTCCGGCGTGCACACTGTGTTCGGCGCACACCCAGTCCGGCGGGTGTGCGCCGAACACATTTATGCGGCTCTTCCGCCGGGCACGACCATCCGGGCCTACCCGCCACCCGCCGTCCGGCATGTTTCGGCCGGGATCCATCCGCGCTGCGCTCCAGCGGGTTTCGGTGGATTTCGGGCCAAGAAGCGCGCCGGAATGAAGGCGGGGCCGGGGCGGGCGGTGGACGGCCGCGCGACTCAGACGCCCGGAGGCCAGTTCGGGCTGGGGAGTGCGGGATCGGTGCGGAGGCGGCCCGCGACCCAGATGTCACGGCGGGCGCCGCGCTGCATGCCGCCGCCGCGGATCAGGCCCTCGTAGTGGTAGCCCGCGCGGCGGGCCACGGCGGCGGAGGGATGATTGCCGACGAAGGCGCGCCACTCCAGGCGTTCGAAGGCCAGGGCCGTGTGATCGAGGCCGACGGCGGAGACCAGCAGGGCGGCGCGGGTGACCAGGCCGCGGCCGCGGGCGGCGGGGGTCAGCCAGAAGCCGATCTCTGCGGTGTTGTCGTCGCGGCGGGGATAGAGCGGGCTCAGGCCGATCATGCCGATGACCGGGCCGTTCGCGGCGGGGCGCAGCGCCCAGGTGGGGCTGCGGGTGGCCCAGCCGGGGCCCACGATGTCGTAGATGAACTTCTCGGCGTCGGCGCGGTGGTACGGGACCGGCATGGTGGTCCACGCGCCGATGGACGGCTCCTGGCACAGGGCGGTGATGGCGTCGATGTCGGAGACGGCGGGCGGCGACAGCCAGACCGTGCCGTCGGAGAGGAATTCCGCGTCCATGCCGGTCATGCTGTCACGGAATCGGGTGCGGGCGCACGGTGTTTCCCGGGCCGCGGCCGGGGCGGTGGCGGCGGCGTCACGGACCGGCCGTAGCATCGATTCGATGGTTGCCGCTCTACTCGCCGACTTGTTCGAATCCAATCGGCCGCATCTGCTCTCGGTGGCGTACCGGCTCACCGGCAGTGTCAGCGATGCCGAGGACGCGGTGCAGGAGAGTTGGCTACGGCTCGCGGTGGCCCGGCAATCCGAGATCGAGGACCTGCGCGCGTGGCTCACCACCGTCGTCGGCCGCATCTGCCTGGACCGGCTGCGCAGCGCCGCGGTCCGGCGGGAAAAGTATGTGGGGCAATGGCTTCCGGAGCCGATCGTCACCGCGATCACGCCCTCCAGCACCCCGGATCCGCTCGCGGCGGTGGTGCGCAAACAGGAATTCCGCTTCGCCGCGATGGTGGTGCTGGACACCCTGACCCCGCCCCAGCGCGTGGCTTTCGTACTGCACGACGGCTTCTCGATACCGTTCGCCGAAATCGCCGACATTCTCGGCATTTCCACGGAAGCGGCGCGGCAACTGGCCGCCCGGGCCCGAAAAGCCGTGGCACAGGCCCCCGAACCGGTCGCCGACGACGAGCACGGTGCCGCCGTGCAACGGCTGCTGACGGCGCTGGCCGGTGGCGATGTGGATGCCGTTGTGGCGGCACTGCATCCGGACGTGCGCACCATCGGCGACGGCGGCGGCCTGGTGTCCACGGCCATCAATATCGTTGCGGGCGTGGACAAGAACGTCCGGCTGTGGCGGGGGCTGTGGCGCAGGTTCGGGCTCTTCGACCCCGAGCACACCGGCCCCGCCCGCGTGCTCGAACCGGTCCTGGTCAACGGTCAGTGGGGCATTCGGGCGCACGAGACAGCCTCCTACGACGGCGTGCCGGGCAGCCCGGAGCGGGTGTACGGCTTCACCGTGCGCGACGGCAAGGTGTGGGGCGTCTACGACGTGGTCAACCCGGCCAAGCTGAAGGGCATCCGCGTGCCGCACTGAGCGGAGCCCCTCGGAGTCCCGGAGAGTCGGGTTCATTATTCTCCGGTAATGCCGTCCCGTATCCCGACCGTCGCCCGGTTGCAGCCCTTCGCCTCGACGATCTTCGCCGAGATGACCGAACTGGCCGTGCGCCACGGTGCGGTCAACCTGGGGCAGGGCTTCCCCGACAGCGACGGTCCGGCGGGCATGCTCGACGTGGCGCGCCAGGCCATCGCCGACGGGTTCAACCAGTACCCGCCCGGGCGCGGCGTGCCCGCGCTGCGGCAGGCCATCGCCGCGGACCGGGCCAAGCGGTACGGGACCCATTACGACCCGGACAGCCAGGTGCTGGTCACCGTCGGGGCGACCGAGGCCATCGCGGCGACCGTTCTCGGGCTCGTCGAGCCGGGTGAGGACGTCGTGCTCATCGAGCCGTACTACGACTCCTACGCGGCCGCCATCGCCCTGGCCGGGGCCAATCGGCGCACCGCGCGGCTGGTGCCCGACGGCGACAGATTCGCCCTCGACCTGGACAGCCTGCGCGCCGCCATCACCCCGAAAACCCGGCTGCTGCTGGTGAATTCGCCGCACAATCCGACCGGGACCGTGCTGTCGCGGGCCGACCTGGCGGCGATCGCCGCGCTCGCCGTCGAGCACGACCTCTACGTCATGTCCGATGAGGCGTACGAGCACCTGTACTTCGACGGGCACGAGCACATCAGCCTGTCCACCCTGCCCGGCATGTTCGAGCGCACCGTCGTGATCTCCAGCGCCGCCAAGACCTTCAGCGTCACCGGTTGGAAGATCGGCTGGGCCTGCGCCCCCGCGCCGCTGCTGGACGCGGTGCTCGCCGCCAAGCAGTTCCTCACCTTCGTGGGCGGCGGCCCGTTCCAGCCCGCGGTCGCGCACGCCCTGAACAACGAGCAGCAGTGGGTGGTGGCCCTGCGGGAAACCCTGTCGGAGAAGCGGCTTCGCCTCTCCTCCGCGCTCGCCGAGGCCGGATTCGGCGTGAAGCGCAGCGACGGCACCTATTTCGTGTGCGCCGACATCACCCCGCTGGGCAAGCGCGGGGAGGCGGAGCGGACCGACGCCTACGCCTTCTGCCGCGAACTCCCCGAGCGCCTCGGCGTCGCCGCCGTACCGGTGAGCGTGTTCGCCGACGACAAGGCCGCCTGGAACCACCTGGTCCGCTTCACCTTCTGCAAAAAGGAGGAGACAATCGCCGAAGGCGTGCGCCGCCTGCGCGCGGGCCACGCGGCCCAGGTGGTCCGCTAGCTCCCGGAATGCTCCGGTCTGCGGAATGATCGGGCAGGTCGTACGGTTGTGAGCCGTTGTCGCACACCGAGACGAACGGACGCACCATGCTCGGCTACCTCACCGACCCCGCCGGACCAGCCGGGCTGCGGCTCGCCACCGATCTGCCCGAGCCGCAGGCGCGGCCGGACGAGGTGGTCGTCGAGGTGCGGCCTTCGCCGTCAATCACGATGAGCTGAACCTGATCCGGCGGCGGCCGGACGGCTGGCGGCCCGGTCAGGACGTGGCCGGGGTGGCGGTGCGGGCGGCGGCCGACGGCAGCGGGCCCGCGGCGGTCCAGTTGGTGGTGAGTGGCCCGCGACAGCGATCGAGGGCGGGCAGCAGAATCGGGCGTGTGATCGAATCGACTGCGGTGCTGGGGGTTGCGGCGGCGGCCCTCGGGCTGGTGCTGACGCCGGGGCCGAACATGATGTATCTGGTGTCGCGGACCATTTCGCAGGGGCGGCGGGCCGGGCTGGTGTCGCTGGCCGGGGTGGCGATGGGATTCGGGGTGTATCTCGCGGCGGCGACGGCCGGGATCACCGCGGTGTTCGCGATGGTGCCCGCGCTGTATCTGGCATTGAAGGTGGCCGGGGCGGTGTACCTGGTGTATCTGGCCTGGAAGACGTTGCGGCCGGGCGGGGTTTCGCTGTTCACGCCGACCGAGCTGCCGCCGGATCCGGCCCGGCGGCTGTTCACCATGGGGCTGGTCACCAATCTGCTGAATCCGAAGATCGCCATTCTGTACATGGCGCTGATTCCGCAGTTCGTGGTGCCCGCCGCCGGGCGGGTGTGGCTGCAGAGCCTGTGCCTGGGCGCGGTGCAGATCAGCATCGCCATCACGGTGAACGGACTGATCGTGCTGAGCGCGGGCGCGATCGCGACTTTCCTTGCGGGACGGCCGCTCTGGCTGCGCGCTCAGCGCTTCGTCACCGGCACCGTGCTCGGGGCCATGGCGGCGCTGGTACTGAATGACCGGACGCGGCCGCTACCGGCCTGAGGCGGTCACGACCGCAGCGATCCGGGGAAGAGGAATTCGTCGGCCGGGCGGTCGGTGCGGTCCAGCCACGCGGCGAGGAAGCCCGTCAGATCGTGCGGGGTGCGCGACTGGAGGAACTGGCGGAACTCCGGCATCGAGGCATTGCCGTACTTGTGCGCCATGACGAAATCGTGCACGGCCGGGAAGTAGGCGTCATCACCCATGACGCGCCGCAGGGCATGCAGGAACAGCGGGCCGCGGTAGTAGACCGCGGTGAATTCCTTGTCCTTACCGGGGTTCTGCAGCGCGATCTCCCAGAACTTGGGATCGTCACGGAATTTCGCGACGGTCTCGCGGTACTGTGCGTCGACGTCCTTGCCCTCCTTGCGCTCCGGCCACAGGTAGTCGGCGGTGTAGCTGGCGAAGCACTCGTTCAGGCAGATGTCGGACCACTGCTTCACCGACATCGAATCGCCCCACCACTGGTGGGTGATCTCGTGCACCACGGTGTTCAGGTCGGTCCAGGGCGCGTAGATGGGTCGCGACTGGGTCTCCAGCGAGAACTGCAGATCGGTGTCGACGTAGATGCCGCCCGCGGTGTCGAACGGGTACGGGCCGTAGAGCTCCTCCTGGAAGTCCAGGATCTCCGGCAGCCGCGACTCCACTTCCCTGGCCTTCAGAGCATCCGGCGCGAAGGCGCTCAGCAGCGGAGTTCCATTGGCGCGCCGCTGTTCCAGGAATTCGAACTTGTCGACGGCGATGGTGGTCAGATAGCCGATCACCGGCTGGCGCATCTCTCAGGAGACGGTGCGATCGGCGCCCTGGACGGTGTCGGAGACCTTGTCGCCGCCCGACATCACCTCCCACTCCTGCGGCACGGTGGCATGCAGCGTGAAAGTCGCCTTGTCCAAGGGGGTGTCATTGATCGGATACCAGCTGCTGGCCGAATGCGGTTCGCCCGCAACGAAAGCTCCGCCGCTGGGTGAGAACACCCAGCCCTCGCCGTCGGTGCCGTCGACCGGGCCCGCGTACTCGGCCTGCACGGTGAACGGCAGGCCGGGCAGCAGCGGCAGCATCGGGGTCACCACGAGTTCGTGCTCGTCGGTGCGGTCGAACCAGGCGGGCAGGTTGTTGACCGTCACCTTCGAGATCTTCGGACCGCTGTAATCCAGGTTGAACACCCGCAGGGCCTGGGTGGCCACCGCGTCGATGCGGGTGGACCCGGTCAGCTGATGCGTCGGGGGATCGTAGGAGATGGTGACGTCGTAATGGCTCGCGTGATAGCCGCCATTGCCGTCCAAGGGATAGTAGGGATCGCCCAGGCCGGGCGAGCCCACCGTGGGATCAGCCGAATCAGCATGCGCTGGAGCCGCATTCGCGCCCGCCAGCAGTACCGCCCCCACCGCCATGTACCGCCAGTTCCGTCTCATGCGCTACTACCGCCCCTTTCCGCGCTCATGACCCCGGCCGGCCGGATGCCACTGCCCCGACCAGCCCGATGCTAACCGGCTCGACTCTCAGTTGGTGCTGCCCGACACGGCCACGCTGGCGCCCAGCCCGATGATCATCACGCCGCCCGCGCCGCCCACCGCCTCCAGCCGCTTGGGCGAGCGCGCGAACCAGTTCCGCGCCGTCCCGGCCAGCAGGGCGTAGACGGAGTCGGAGACCAGCGCGATCGCCAGGAAGACCAGGCCCAGCAGCATCATCTGCACCGGCACCGCCCCCGCGGAAGGCTCGACGAACTGTGGCAGCACGGCCGAGAAGAAGATGATGGCCTTGGGGTTGGTGAGCCCCACCAGCACCGCCTGCCGCATGGCCCGGCGATTGTCCATGGGCTCGACCTTGGCCTCGAAGGCCTCGCGCAGCGAACGCCGCTCGCGGAAGGCCTGAATACCCAGGTAGATCAGATACAGGGCACCGGCCAGCTTCACCACCGAGAGCGCGATGGCCGACGCGGCGAGGATGGTGCCGAGCCCCGCGGCCACCAGCCCGAGGATCACCATGACGCCGATCGAATGGCCCAGCACCGAGAGCAGGGCGGGGCGCCGGCCGTAGGTCAGCGCCCGGCCGATCACGAAAAGCACGCCGGGACCGGGGATTATGACAATGACAATGGATGCGACGAGAAACGCCAGCAGGTTCGCGGCGGGAATCATCGGATCATTCTATTTCGCGAGGCGAAAGATGTCGCGCGAATAGAATTCAGCCCCGCAGCTCGTCCGGCAGCTGCTGCGGATCCAGCAGCAGCCGCTTGGCGTCGGCCCCGCGCACCTTGTCGGCCAGATCCAGATTGTCGGTGAGCAGCTTCCACTCCACCTCGTTGATGGCGGTCCGGGCGCGCTCGATGATGTTGAGGTCCCGGGTGCCCCACGCGAGGGGCATGGCGCTCACCGTCTGCCACAGATCCCCGACCGGGCCGGGCGCGCGGTCGACGCGCACGGTCACCGAGGGCACCCGTTCCCCGGCGCGGGCCCGATGCCCGGGTAGCGAGCGGACCGTGCGGGTCACCAGGGCGTAGCGCGGACCCTGCGCGCTCGGCTTGGCCAGATCGACCAGGGCCAGCAGGGTGGCCCCGTTCCCGTGGGTCTCCGACACCACCGCGGGCACCAGCTCGCCCATGGCGTACAGCTTGTCGACGCGGCCGCGATGCGGCATCCAGTACCCGATGAACAGTGCGGTGACCGCGGCCAGCAGGAACGCCACCGCGAGCAGCCACGACCACGGATGGTTCACCCAGACCAGCACCGCGACCGCCAGCCCGAGCGCGACGGCCGCCGTGTACGCCCAGATCCGGAGTCGGCGCAGGTCCGCGACGACCTCGTTGACCGCCCGGGCATGTTCGCGGTCCACCGCGAATTCGAAGCGCCGCACGTGCGTCCCTCCCGCCTTATGGAGGCTCTTCCTCCACTTATCCTATAGTCGGCCCCAGCAGGTCGTCTGCATCGGTGATGCGATAGGCATACCCCTGCTCCGCAAGGAAACGCTGCCGGTGCGCGGCATATTCGGCGTCCAGCGTGTCACGTGCGACGACGGAATAGAAGTGAGCCTGGCCGCCACCGTGTTTGGGCCGCAGCAGCCGCCCGAGCCGCTGCGCCTCCTCCTGCCGGGACCCGAAGGTGCCCGAAACCTGAACGGCCACCGAGGCTTCCGGTAGGTCGATGGAGAAGTTGGCGACCTTCGACACCACCAGCACCGGAATCTCCCCGCGGCGGAAGGCGTCGAAGAGCTCCTCGCGCTCCTTGGTCCGGGTGGAACCCTGGATGATCGGGGCGTTCAGATGCTCACCCAGCTCGTCGAGCTGATCGAGGTAGGCCCCGATCACCAGGCTCGGCGCGTCCTTGTGCTGGGCCAGGATCGCCTCCACCACCGGCAGTTTGGTGCGCGCGGTGGAGCACAGCTTGTAGCGCTCCTCCGGCTCGGCGGTGGCGTAGGCCATACGCTCGGCATCGGTCAGGGTGACCCGCACCTCGACGCAGTCGGCGGGCGCGATCCAGCCCTGCGACTCGATGTCCTTCCACGGCGCGTCATAGCGTTTGGGGCCGATCAACGAGAACACGTCGCCCTCGCGGCCGTCCTCGCGCACCAGGGTGGCGGTCAGGCCCAGCCGCCGGCGCGATTGCAGGTCCGCGGTCATCCGGAAGACCGGGGCGGGCAGCAGATGCACCTCGTCGTAGATGACCAGGCCCCAGTCGCGGCTGTCGAACAGCTCCAGATGCCGGTACTCGCCCTTGGTCTTACGCGTGATCACCTGGTAGGTGGCAATGGTGACCGGGCGGATCTCCTTGCGCTCACCGGAGTATTCGCCGATCTCGTCCTCGGTCAGCGAGGTCCGGGCCAGCAGCTCGCGCCGCCACTGCCGCCCGGCCACGGTATTGGTGACCAGGATCAGCGTGGTCGCCTTGGCCTTGGCCATGGCCGCCGCGCCCACCATGGTCTTGCCCGCGCCACAGGGCAGCACCACCACGCCGGACCCGCCCGCCCAGAACGAATCCGCGGCCAGCTCTTGATAATCGCGCAGGTGCCAGTCGCTGGACTGATAATCCAGGTCGATCTGATGTGCCTCGCCGTCCACGTAGCCCGCCAGATCCTCGGCGGGCCAGCCGACCTTGAGCAGCATCTGCTTGATCCGCCCGCGCTCGGACGGGTGCACGATCACCGTGTCGTCATCGAGGCGCGCACCCAGCATGGGCTGAATCTTCTTGTGCCGCAGGATCTCCTCCAGCACCGCCCGATCCAGGCTGACCAGCACCAGCCCGTGTGCGGGGTGCTTCACCAGTTGCAGCCGGCCGTAGCGCGCCATGGTGTCGACGATGTCCACCAGCAGCGGCTGCGGCACCGCGTACCGGCTGAAACTCACCAGCGCGTCCACCACCTGCTCGGCGTCGTGCCCCGCGGCCCGCGCGTTCCACAGGGCCAGCGGCGTCACCCGATAGGTGTGCACATGCTCCGGCGCCCGCTCCAGTTCCGCGAACGGCGCGATGGCCTGCCGCGCCGCATCGGCCGACTCATGATCGACCTCCAGTAGCAGCGTCTTGTCGCTCTGCACGATCAGAGGACCGTCGGTCATCACACCTCCTGGCTTGTCCGGGCCCGAATGAGCCTCGTCCATTCTCCAGGAACCCACCGACAAGACCACGTGACCTGCGCCCTTTTCGCTCAGGGCGGAGGTTGGGGCCGGTGGGGCGGTGATGGATTCCGCGAAAAGCGGTCAAGACCCGAGTTCCTGTGGCTAGGATCACCCGAAACTTGGACGGATGTCCATTTGAACGATTGACCTGATTAATCTGAACAGGGGTGCCGATGCGCGGGAAAGCGACTCGGAATCGATGGCGACGCGGCGGAGTGCTGGTGGCGGCGATGGTCGCGGCGGCACTCGCGGGCAGTCTGATCGTGCCCGCCAGCGGATCGGCCGTGCCGGCGGATGGCGGGACCGGGCCGATACACACCGATGGCGCTCGGTTCGTGGACGACAGCGGGCGGGTCGTGGTGCTGCACGGGGTGAACAATGTGGACAAGGAACCGCCCTATGTGGAGCCGGGGGATGGGCTGACGCTCACCGCCGATGACGCGGCGCTGCTTGCGCGGCACGGGTTCAATACGGTGCGGCTGGGGGTTTCGTTCGACGGGCTGATGCCGACCAAGGGGGTGGTCGACACCGCCTACCTCGATCGGATCGCGGGAGTGGTGGATGTCCTGGCGCAGTACGGGATTCACACCCTGCTCGACAATCACCAGGACGGGCTGTCGAAGGTGTGGGGCGGCAACGGGTTTCCGGAGTGGGCGATTCACGCGCGGCCCGGGGGCGGGGAACCGAATGTCGGGTTCCCGCTCTACTACCTGATGCCCAGCATGAATCAGGGCTGGGATGAGGTCTGGAACAACAGCTACGGGGTGCTCGATTACCTGGGCGAGGCGCTGGGGGCACTCGCGGCGCGGGTGAGCGGGCATCCGGGGGCGCTCGGGATCGAGCTCCTCAATGAGCCGTGGCCCGGATCGGCGTTCCTGTCCTGCTACCCGAACGGCTGCCCGGGCTTCGATGTGAAATACCAAGCGGCCATGCAGAAGCTGACCGACGCGGTGCGCGGGCGCAACGGGGAGCTCATGGTGCTGTGGGAGCCCAATGTCACCTGGAACGAGACCATGCCCACCAATCTGGGGCAGAATCCGCCGATCACCGCGCCGGACATCGCTTTCGCGCCGCACGATTACTGCATTCCGAGTCAGCTCGCCATCTATATGGGGCTGCCCGCGTTCCTGCGTGGGCTGTGCCCGCCGCAGCAGGGCAAGACCTGGGGCAATATCGACGCCTTCACCGCTCGCACCCACCTGCCGACGCTGGTCACCGAATTCGGTGACGGTGACGCGGCGGTGCTGCGCAATACCCTGATCCGCGCCGACGAGCGGTTCGTGAGCTGGCAGTACTGGCACTACGCGTCGCGATTCGGGGCGGGCGGGCCGAAGCCGGATCCGTTCACCGGGGATGTCGGCAAACAGCTGGTGCGCACGTATCCGCGCGCGACGGCGGGCACGCCCGGGCGGATGATCTTCGATGCCGACACCGGTGACTTCGCCTACCGCTACACGCCGCGGGCGGGGACGACCGAGATCTATGTGTCCGACGTGCATTACCCGGACGGCTACGCGGTGCGGGTCGACGGCGGCCGGGTCACCTCGGCGGCCGGGGCGCGCGTGGTGACGGTGGAGGCCGACGCCTCGACCCCGGTGACCGTCCATATAAACCGGCCCGGATCGAAGGGGGCTACCGTGCCCACCGGTCCGATCGGAACCGGTTCGGCGTCGGGCTCGGCCGACAGCGGCTCCGGGCTCGGCTCGGCGGACAGCGGTTCGGGCACCGGCTCGGCGCACTGAAACCCGTTGACCTGCTTGTGTAACGACGCCCGGGTGGGGAGCGACACAGCGCCCGGAACCATTTTGGACATACGCACAGATAGATCCGATCGAGAGGTATCACCGTGAACGCCCTCAGCCTGCAGTTCCTCAGCACGCTCCCCACCCTGCTCATCAACCTGTCGCTGCTGGGTATGCGCGGACTGTCCATGCTGCACTGACGCCGTCATGCGGTCTCGGTATAACCCGCACGACGGATGCGGCCGCGCCCGCCGCACAGGTATTCTCACCGCGTTCACAGCCGTGAACTGTTCGGTGAGAAAGGTTTTCGCTAGTGAAGGTCGCAGGAACGAGGACGCTGGTGCGCCTCGTACTCGCCCTCGTGGCGGTGGCCGTGGCCGTGCTGGCCGTTTCCGGCTGTTCGATGCTGAAGGACGCCAGTAAGTCCGAAACGGCCAAGTCGAAGGTCGGTGACTGCATCAATGTCATCGAGGGTTCGGCCACCGACTCCAAGACCGCGCCCGTCGCGTGCTCCGACCAGAAGGCCGTCTACCGGGTCGCCGCGGTCTACGACAAGAAGACCGAGTGCCAGGAGGAGCAGACCTCCTACGAGGAAACCCTCAATGGCGGCACCACCGCGTTCCTGTGCCTGAGCCCGAACTTCAAGGAAGGGGCCTGCTACAACGAGAGCAAGGCCACCGGCTACAAGTACGTGGCGTGCACGGCTCCCGAGGCCTCCTTCAAGGTGATCAAGCGGATCGACGGCCAGGCCGACGAATTCCAGTGCGACACCGCCACGGCCATCGGCTTCCGCCTCGTCCCGGACCCGAAGACCACCTTCTGCCTGGGAAACCCCAAGGGATAAACCGACTTTCGAATAGGCCCGGCTCACGGGTGGCAATGAATGCCACCCGTGCGTCGGGCCTTTTCGATATGGCCGCTATTCCACCAGGGCGACCGAGGCGATGCGGTGCAGGGTGAAGTGGCGGACCGCGCCGGTGACCGGGTCGAGGGCATCGAGTTGGCCGCCACCGACTTTGAGCGGCTCGACCACGCGCTGGGTGGCGACGCCCTGGGCGTCGACGTAGCCGATGTGGACGGGGCGGCGGGTGCGGGCGGCCAGTTGCAGCAGGTTGAGGGTGGCGGCGGTGCTGGTGCGGGAGCCGTCGGTGCGGATCGCCTGGCCGGGGCGGGCATTGGCGGCGCGTTCGCTGGCGCGCAGCTCGGTGACCAGGGATTGCAGCTGCTCGATGCTGGGCGGGTTGGGTCGCCACTGCTGGCGCGGCTGCTGGCGGGCGGGCAGGCGCGCGCCGCGCGGGCGCAGGTCGACGATGGCTCCGGAGGAGTCCTCGCCGGCGGGGCTGAAACCCGCGGCGCGCAGGCGTTCGAGGACTTCACCCAGGGGCGCTTGGGAAATCGCGACGGTGGGGGCGATCGCGCGCAGGGCGAGTTCCCCGGCCACCGGCGCGGCCAGCACCTCGGCCAGCAGGGTCGGATCCTCACTGCGCAGGAAGCTCTGGGCCATGCCCGCGCGCAGGCGGCCGTGGCGGCGGGCCACATCGTCGATGAGATAGGTCAGCGACTGCGGCACCGGGGTGCGGGAGTACGTGGTGAACAGATTGTGCAGTTCCGCGGCCGTCGCACCGGCGTCCAGGGCGCGCCGCACCGAGGTCTCGCTGATGCGGTAAACCGTTGCGGCACCGGCCGATTCGACCTCGGCGACCATCTCGATCCGATCCCGCAGCTCCGGGACGAGCGGGCCGGGTGCGATCACCGTCAGATCGGCCTGCACCAGCACGTGATCCACCGGTTCCGGCAGCGCGATCGCCATCTCGGATTCGGCGTCCTCGGGGCTGCCGTGCAGCAGCGCCCGGCCCGCCGAGGTGACGGCCCCGCGTGCCACCAGCCCCAGCGATTCCGCTTCCGCCAGTGTGCTTTCCACCGCGTCCAGCCGATAGTGCCGCCGCCGGCGCGGTTGCCGCCAGGCCAGGATGCGGCCCAGTCCGGCGGCGGAAACCTCGGTGCCGGGCGGGAATTCGGCCAGCAGGTCCAGGACGGCGCGCCGGTCGCGGACGGCGTGCACGGTGCGCAGCTCCGCCGAAAGCGCCGCCAGCGGTTTGTCATTGGCGTCGCGCAGGCCGATCATCCACGGGAAGCGGTCCAGCTCCAGCCAGGCCTGGGCCAGCACCACCCAGCGGCGCGGCGGCACCACCGCGAGCCAGGCGTCGGAGGTGGTGGTGGGCGTCCAGTAGTCCTCGGTGCCGTCGCCGTCGGGCGCGGGCTCGGGGTTGCCCTTGTCGATGAGCCGGGCCGCGGCCAGGATCTCGGCCAGCAGGCCGAGGCGGGTCTCGTCGATGCCGGTCTGCTTGGCGACCCGGCGCAGTTCGCGCACCCCGAGGCCGCCGGAGCGCAGCACCGGCGCGGGGGTCCGGGCCAGCGCCTCGAGCACGGAGGCGCTGTGCCGCAACAGTTCTCCCACCTCGCCCGCGGCCACCGCATTGATGTCGGCGGGGGCGTGCTTGGTGGCGTCGGGATGCGGGGGCGTGAGGGCGTGCGGGTCGGTGACCGGCTCGTTGCGCAGCAGCTGGCCGACCGCGACCGGCAGCTCCACGGTCTCCTCGTCCACCCAGTTCAGCAGGCGGCGCGCCAGCAGGCGCTGCACCGGCCGCTCGCTCGGGGTGCCGGGCGCGGCATCGCGGGTGCGGCCGCGCGGGCCGGTGGTGGCCAGCTGCTCCAGTAGTGCCCGCTCCTGCGGCGTGGATTCGGCCAGGGCCGCGGTGATCTCGGGCTCGGTGAGCGTGTCCGGTAGCTCGGTGGTGCTGCCCAGCGGCCACGGCAGGGCCTCCTGCGCCGCGGGCGTCACCCGCAGCGCGGTATCGGGACCCCAGACGATGGCCCGGCCGCGCAGCTTCGCCACCGCCGCGTTGACCGTCGCCGCCGGTACCCGATCCGACAGCAGTTTGCGCAGGGTCTTGGCGGGCAGCGGGGAGCCGTGGCGGCCGTCGGCGGCGCCTTGCACCACAAGGGTTTCGATGATCGCGAAGTCGAGGGTGTCCAGCTCGTCGCCGGCGCGCAGCACCGAGGCGCGCTGTTCGGTGCGCGCCGCCAGCACCGCCATCGAGGCGGGCAGCGGGACGGCCAGATCCGGGCGCAATTGCAGCAGCGTGACGAGGTCCTGGTCGGTGCGCTTGGAAAGCCATTCGGCCAGAGTCGCATCGGCGCGCGCGGCGGCGGATTTGGACTTCTTGGCGGGAGTGGCGGTGCCGGATTCGGCGGCGGAGCCGGAATCGTCGGCGAGGGCGGCATCGCCGGGAAGGATGGCGGAAGCCCCATTGCCGGTGGCGGCGGGGGAAGGAGTCTCGGTCACTTCACCCGATTCCATCGGGCAGCAGGATTTTCAGACACCGTGCGATTTTCGAACACAGTGCGGACGCGGTTCAGCGACCGCCGCGGAGACCAGGCGGGCAAGGAGGCCCGGAGTCGTATGCGCGGCGGCCGCCCGGGAACGAGCGCCGTTAACCGCATGGTTGTCGGTCGTGCGCCGGATCAGCGATTGACGATGGTGTGCGGGTGCACGTAGGGCAGCTGATCGACCGGAAGCGGAAACTCCATGTCCTCGCCGTACGGGGAGAGACCGCCGGAGCGGGTCGACGAGAGTTCGGTGACCGCGTGGTCGCCATTGGCCATCTCGGGCCAGCCATTGTCGACATAGGGTTTGTTCGATTTGTTCACCACGCCGCTCATTCTGGCATGTGCCCCCCGAGACCGCCCCCTCCGGCACCCGGAAGTTTGCCCCGGGCATGGCGTTCCGGCAGCTACCGAAACGGCGAATGCCCCGCGTCGTCATTGACGCGGGGCATTCGGGGGCGGGAACGCCGGGTCGCTACTGCGGCAGCAGGCCCTTGTTCGCCTCGAAGAAGTTCACAACGGTCGGGTCCAGCTGGGTCCCGTTGGCCTTGGTGGCATTGAGGAAGTCCAGCGCGGGCTGGGGGATGTTGATGCCCTGCGACTGGGCGACCGCGATGGCGCGATCGACGGCCTGGAAGACCTCCTGGGTGCCGTTGGTGGCGGCGCCGGGGCCGGACTGGGCCGGGGCCCACTGCGGGGTGTCGGAGGCGGCGGGCGCGGGGGCGGTGCGCGGGGTGGAGCCGCTGTGCAGGCCGAGGCTCGAGGAGCAGGACGGCCAGGCACCCCAACCCTGGGTGGCGAGTACCTTCTCGGCGACCGCGATCTGCTGCTCACGGGTGGCCTGGTTGGCGGTGGGGGCGTATTCGCCGCCGCCGTGGGCGGTCCAGGTGCCGGGGGAGAACTGCAGCCCGCCCTGGAAGCCGTTGCCGGTGTTGATGGCCCAGTTGCCGCCGGCTTCGCACTGTGCGAGGCGATCCCAGTCGGAGTCGGGTGCCGCGCTGGCGTTACCTGCCATGGCCACTCCCGCGCCGCCGAGAGCGATGCCCGTCAGGGCAACCTTGGCGACGGTGCGGCCGGTGTTGGTCGGCTTGCGATGGCGTCCACTCATTTTCGGGTCTTTCCTCTCGTACGCGCCTGCGAGGCCGACTACCGGGGTCGAACTGAGAGGTCGTCCGGCCCGGCGCACTGGGTGCGCTGTTCCTCGTCTTCGCCCCTGATTCCAGTTGGGGGTCCGTACCCGCGGGGCGAAGTTCGGTGCGGCGGGCCGGTGGCGCCGGGCTGACCCGGCTGGTGGAGAACATTACGACGACCGCCGCCAAAAGTCTCCTTTTGGTAACCGCCGTGTCTGTCCGGGTCACCAACCGGCGCAAAGGGTTCCGGTTGGCTTCTGCGCAGGTGGTCACGGCGAGTCTCGGCCGATAGGGGTCTGTCACCGCTCTGTGACCTTCTCGTTATGTGACGAAGATCACAGGCATGCCCGGGTAACGAAGTGGGCAATCCCGGTGTCGCCCGGTCTGCGCGACGAGTGACCCGGTCAGCGTGAGCGGCGACCCGACCACAGCGCGTAGACCAGCGCGAGCAGGAAGCCGAGCGGTGCGCACATGGCCACCAGATACAGCCACACCCCCGGCTTGGCATCGGTCAGCGCCGCGACGCCGAAGATTGCGAAAACAGCCAGCAATCCAATCGCGAACAGACTCAAGGCGATATAGAGCAGCGCGCTCGCGGAACCGCGGGGACCCCGCTTGGAAGAAGTGTCGGACACCTCTCGACCGTAAAACTGATGTGCTCGCGCTATTCACACCGGGGTAGACTCAGTGTCTATCGCGTCCTGCATAGCTGTGGGGCGCGTTCTTTTCGCAAACGGAAAGGTCGCGGGCGCGTGCGCCCGTGACCACGAATGTGCCCGGCGCTGCCCGGGCTTGAATGACGAACGGGTGAGCGCAGTGCCGACCGGCAAGGTGAAGTGGTACGACGTCGAAAAGGGCTTCGGCTTCCTTTCCCAGGATGAGGGCGAGGACGTCTATGTTCGATCGTCGGCGCTGCCCGATGGTGTCGAGGCGCTCAAACCGGGCCAGCGCGTCGAGTTCGGGATGGCCGCGGGTCGCCGTGGCCCGCAGGCGCTTTCGCTGAAGCTCCTGGAGACCCCGCCGTCCCTGCGCGAGGAGCGCGGCGGCCGGGGCGAGCGCGGGGACCGCGGTGATCGTCGCGGCGGCCGCAACCACGACGCCCCCGTCACCCGCAAGACTCCGGACGAGCTGCACGGCCTCATCGAGGACATGATCACGCTGCTGGAGACCAAGATCCAGCCGGATCTGCAGCGCGGCAAGTACCCCGACCGCAAGACCGCCCAGCGCATCGCCGAAGTGGTGCGCGGCGTCGGCCGCGAGCTCGACCATTAGGTCGTATCGAGAAGCCAACGGGCCCCGGTGATTCGATCACCGGGGCCCGTTCTCGCGTTGTGGCGGGCGCGATCTCAGCTGAAGAGCGCCGGATCGAACTCGGGGGTGTGCAGGGCCCAGATGCCGCGGCTGATGACGCCCTCGTTGCCCTTCTCGTCGCGGGCCGGGATCGGCAGGTGCAGTTCCATGATGGCCAGGCGCACGTGCTCGTTGGCCGGGGTCTTGATGGTCACGGTGAGCGGCTTGTCCCACTTGGCGTCCTTGTCACGCTCCGGCTTGCCCGAGAGTCGCCAGGGGTTCTTGGAGGTGAGGATGTCCCCGTCGGCCCGGTTGCCCGGCAGGCGGTAGCCGATCAGCAGTTCCCAAGGCGCGTTGGCGATCTCCTTGGGCAGCGACAGCTGCACCGTCGAGCCCGGCGGCACGTCCAGGTCGGAGATGGCCCCGCTGGAGTCGCATTTGCCCATGGCCAGACGGTCTTTGGAGATCTGCAGATCGCAGTAGAGGAACGGATTCACCGATGCCGACTTCCCGTGCGCGTACGCGGTGATCTCGGGGTCCGGTTTGTCGGCCTGGCGAACGGCGATCGTGACCACGGCGGCCACCGCTGCCACGAAAACCAGCAGTGCCGCTCCGGCCAGGGCGGCGATCGTGCGGGTTTTGGATTGGCTCACCGAGTTGTCCTGTCCGTCATGGGGTGGGTTCCCCCGCGCCGTGCGCTACCTCCTGCTTGGCGTGCTGGGGGCGGTTACCGCCCAAACCGGGCAGTAGCGAATGACCACGGTAGCTGACCACGGTCTGTATCAAGCCCAGCGCCATCACCGACGCGACCGCGGTGAAACCGATCCACCAGGTCGGCGGCAGCAGCACGCCCATCGAACCGCCGATCACCCAGGCCAGCTGCAGCACGGTCTCGGAGCGGCCGAAACCCGAGGCGATGGATTCCGGCGGCAGGTCGTCCTGGATGGAGGCGTCCAGCGAGACCTTGGCCAGCGCGCTCGCGCAGGCCGCGACCATGGTCGCGATGGCCGCGCCCATCAGGTTGTCCAGCAGGGCCGCCACCACGGCCACCGCGACGCAGGCGATGGTGCAGCTCAGCACGATCAGTTGCGGGCGGCCGAGTTTCATGCGCGCGCCGCTGGCATTGCCGGTGAAGTTGCCGATGGTGGCGGCCGCGCCGATCACGCCCAGCATGGCGATCTGCTGCACCGGGCGATGTTCGGTGGCCTTGGCCACGAACGCGCCGTAGAAGGTGAGGAACCCGGTCAGGACGCGCACGGTGCCATTGCCCCAGAGCCCGGTCACCACCGAACGGCCCAGGGGCTGACGGCGTTTGCTCGGCTGCACCCGGTCGGCCTGGCTCGGATCCAGCACCTCGGTGCGGGCGTCGTTGCCGTGATATCCGATGGTGGCCGGGACCTCGCCCTCGGTGACCTCCACCCAGGACGGGATGCGCAGGCTCAGATACGCGCCGGCGGCGGCCAGCGCGGCGGCCAGCAGCAGCGCGCCGGTGTAGCCGGTCAGCTTGGCGGTCAGCGCGGCCACGCCGCCCGCGCCCAGCGTGCCGCCGACCAGGCCGAACACGGTGAGCCGGGAGTTGGTGCGCACCAGGTCCATTCCCGGTGGCAGCACGCGCGGGGTGACCGCGGATTTCAGCACCGAGAACGACTTGGACAGGATCATCATGCACAGGGCCAGCGGGTACAGCGCCCAGTTGTCGATATTGAAGATGAGCAGCATGGCGATGAACACCCGCAGCCCGAACGACCCCGCCAGCGCCACCCGGCGACCGCGCTGCAGCCGGTCCAGCATGGGGCCGATGACCGGGGCGATCACCGCGAACGGCGCGATGGTGATCAGGAGATACAGCGCCACTTTGGTTTTGGATTCCGCCGTGGCGCTCGCGAAGAACAGCGTGTTGGCCAGCGCCACCGCGATGGCCGCGTCGGTCGCGAAATTCGCCATGGTGGCGTAGATCAGCGCGGTGAGTCCGGATTCCTCCGCACCGTCGGCCTTGGCCGCGCGCTGGAAGGTCGCGAATCCGCTCTGCGTCAGCTCGATACTGCGCCGCGCCGCGACCCGGGTGACGGTCAGCTTGCGCGGCGGCTTGTGCAGGCCGTTGCTGTCCTGCGAGCCGGGCTCGGGCGCATGCGATTGCGCCGCGGCCGTTTCCGGGTACCGCGCCTCGTCGTGGAAGTGCCGCGCGGTATCGGGCCGGGTCGGGTGGTCGCCCGGATCCCGGCGGGTGGGCGGCGCCGCGTCGGCTCCGTGGCGGTGCGGGTGCCTGGGTTCCGGGCCGGTTCCGGACTCCGGGTCGTAGCGGACCTTGCGGGCGGTACCGAAGTCGTGCGGCTGCTGCCACGCTCGCGGATCGTCCGGAGTGCCGTCGGGCGGCCGGGTTTCGTACGGCCGCGTCGGCGGGTTGTCGCCGGGCTGGTCACGGATTCCGGATTTGTCCTGGGCCTCGGCCTTTTCGTGGCGGCGGCGCGACCAGCGTGAGGTCCGGCCTTCGGATTCGTCGCGGGACCCGCGCGGGGGTTCGCCGCGGGCGCCGGAGGACGGGTCGGCGGGCGGGCGGCGGGTGAGGAATTCCGGGACTTCGGGCTCGTCGTGCGGGGGGACGGGTCGGCGGCCCGCGCGGTTGGCGGGCGGATAGCGGTCGTACCCCGGGTGCCGTTCGATCATGGGAGAGTCCTCGTCGCCCCAGCGACCTGGGTCGGCACCGGGGTCACGGGGAGGAGTCACGCGTCAATTCTTGCAGTGTCGCCGACCGGTGGCTGCACTACCGCCGGTGTGCGCCGCCACATCTTCGGTCGTATGCCGCCCTCGACGGGTGATCAGGCGGGTACGAAGCGGACTTCGTAGGACGTCGGCCACTTCTTGCCGGTGAGTAGGAAACGGTCGGTGCCGGGGAGGTGGGCGATGCCGTTGAGGACGTCGGTGTCGGGGGTGCGGGCGTGGTCGGGGAGCAGGCCGGAGGCGTCGATACTCGCCAGCACCTCACCGGTGTCGGGGTTGATGCGCAGGATGGTGTCGCCGGGCCAGCTGTTGGCGTAGACGGAACCGTCCGGGGCGCAGTCGAGTTCGTTGAGTTTCGCGTTCTTATGGCTGGTGAGCGCGATGGCGCCGGTGACCGCGAAGGTTCGCGGATCGCGGAAGGTGAGGGTCGAGCTGCCGTTGCTCATGAGCACGCGATCCGCCCGGGTGCACAGGCCCCAGCCCTCGCCGTCGAAGCGGGCGGTGCGGATCTCGGTGCGGGTGGCCGGGTCTCGCGCGAAGGCGATGCCGTCCTTGTAGGTGAGCTGCCAGAGCAGATCGCCGGCGCGGGTGATGCCCTCGCCGAACAGCGGCTCGGGCAGTTCGGCGCGGGCGGTCTCGACGCCGGTGGTCAGGTCGGTGGCGCTGACGTACGAGTGCCCGGGCAAACCGGTGCTCTCGTACAGAACCGACCCGTCGACTTCTAAGCCCTCGGTGAACGCGCGCGTGTCGTGCGGGCGGGTGGCGACCACCTCGACCCGCCACTTCGGCGTGTTGTCCCTGCTGGTGCAGGCCGTGAGCGCCGCGGCCAGAGCCAGGGCGGTGGACGCCATGATCATGGCGGTCACTACCGGTGCACGGCGTTTGCGCTCCATGCGGCAAAATGTAGACCGTGAGCGCAGTTGGAGTTTCGGAGTCCGGTGTGCGGCCGATCCTGGCGGAGGCGGTCGAGCTGGCCCGCCGTGCGCTCCTGGATCTCGAGCCGATCGGGGTGGGCGCGCATCTGGGCGTGACCGCCGAGGACGAATCCTCGGCGACCCACCACTTCGCGGCCACCCTGCCCGGCTATCGCGGCTGGCAGTGGGCGGTCGTGGTGGCGGCCCCGCCGGCGGCCACGGTCGCCACGGTGAGCGAGTCGGCGCTGCTGCCCGGCCCCGACGCCCTGGTCGCCCCCGACTTCATTCCGTGGGATCAGCGCATCCGCCCCGGCGATCTCGCCCCCGGCGATCTGCTGGCCCCGCCGCTCGGCGACCCCCGCCTGGTCCCCGGCTATGTCGCCACCGGCGACCCGGCCGTCGACGAGGTGGCCCTCGAGATCGGCCTCGGCCGCACCCAGGCGCTCTCCCGCGAGGGCCGCGAGGAAGCCTCCGACCGCTGGTTCACCGAATACGGTCCCGACACCGACATGGCCCGCGCCGCACCCTCCACCTGCGGCCTGTGCGGCTTCTACGTTCCCCTCGCGGGCGCGCTGCGCTCGGCCTTCGGCGTCTGCGCCAATGCCATGGGCGCGGACGGCCACGTCGTCCACGTCGCCTACGGCTGCGGCGCCCACTCGGATGTGGTGCTGCCCAGCGGCAATGGCTCACCGCTCTACGAGGCCTACGACGACGCCGCCGTGGAACTCATCCCCGCCGAGGACCTGCGCCCGGAAGCCCCGGCAGCCGAGGCGGAATCGGTCGAGACCGGCGAAAAGGATGAATCCGGCGTGGTGGAGGTCGTGGACGCGCTGTCCGCCGCCCGGGAGGCCGCGGCCGCCGAGGCGGAAACCGTTGTCGCCGAATCCGAGTCGCCGGAAGCCACTGCCGCCGCGCCCGAGGCCGCTGCCGAGTCCGGCGTGGTCGGGCTCTTCGAGGTGGCGGATCCGGATTCGGTGTATGACGATGCCTGGGCCGTGAATGCGGTGCGGATGGAGCCTGATTCGGGGACTTCGGAGTCGCACTGAGTCGATCGGCGGGTGGCTCGGAGTTCCCGCCGGGTGGCTCGGGGTATCGGCCGGCTGGCGCTGAGCGCCCCGCCCGGATGGCTTGATGTGCTCGGCCGGGCGGTCGAGGTGGCTGGCGAATAATTGCGTCGGGACGATTCGGGTGGTGTGGTGGACCCGGTTTCCGGCGGATCTTGTCGGAATTCTGTGAAATGACCGGATGGTTGGCTTTGGCGTGCCATAAAACCGTTGTGCGGGAAGGGGTATAGGGCGTGATCGCGACCGATCTGGGGGATCCGTTCGGGACCGGGGAGTTGCGGGCCGGGGTGCTGGCCGCGTGGCGGGGGTCGCCGACCCGGTTGCGGGAGGATGCCGCCACCGAGGCGGATCTGGTGCGGGCCGGATACCGGGATCGGCTGCTGACCGAGCTGGCCCAGAACGCGGCGGACGCGGCGGTGAAGGCCGGGGTCGACGGCCGGGTCGCGGTCTGGCTCGACGGGCGGACCCTGCACGTGGCCAATAGCGGCGCGGCGCTGGATGTCTCGGGTGTGCACGCGTTGACGGCACTGCGTGCGTCGGGAAAGACCCAGGACGCATCCGGCATGACCCAGGGCACGTCCGGCGGGAGCGCGCCGGTCGGCAAGTTCGGGGTCGGCTTCACCGCGGTGCTGACGGTGTCGGACGAAGTGGAATTGCGGTCGACCAGCGGGTCGGTGCGGTTCTCGCGGACCGGGACCCGGGCGCTGCTGGGGGAGCAGGGCATCGAGATCCCGGAGGCGCCGGGCGGTTTCGAGCCGCCCGCGCTGCGCCTGGCCTGGGCGATCGAGGAGCGGCCCGCCGCCGGGTTCGACAGCGAGATCGTGCTGCGCCTGCGCGAGGGTGTCGACACCGTGGCCCTGCTCGCCGAGATGCGGGCCGAAGCGGCCGACCTGCTGCTGGAACTGCCCGCGCTGCACAGCATTCGCATCGGCGACGACGAGATCGCGAGCACCGCGCGCGAACTCGACCACGGTCTGACGGAACTGCGCATCACCGGCCCGGATTCCGAGGTGCGGACGTGGTGGCAGTACCGCGCCGAACGGGCCCGCTGGCTGCTGCCGGTGCGCGACGGCCGCCCGGTCGCCGCCCATCCGGACGTGCTGCGCGCCCCCACCCGCTCGGACGAGGAACTGTCCATCCCGGCCCTGCTCATCGCCGACATCCCCATGCAGCCCGACCGCCGCCGCCTGCTCCCCGGCGCCCACCTGACCGCCCTGGCCACCGGCTACGCCGATTTCGTCCGTGCCCTCCCGCCCCGAGACCGCCTGGTCCTGGTCCCCACCCCGGGTTTCGCCCGCAGCGAGGCCGACGGCCTGCTCCGCGAGGCCCTGATCGCCGACCTCCGCGACCACGAATGGCTCCCCATCCGCACCGTCCACTCGTCCCCCCTTCCCGAATCCGCCCTCCCACCAGCAGATTTCGCCGCCTTCGGCACCCCGGCCGCTCTCGGCGCTGTGACGGGCGAATCCGCCTCGGCGACAGGCGACACCGGGGTGGTGGGTGATCCCGAGGCCACGTCGGGTGGCACCGATCGGGTGGGTCCGGGCGGCCCGTCCGTCACGAACCGGGCGGCCGGTTCACCGGCGGCCAAGAGCCCCACGCTCCGGGCGGCGGAGCACGAGACGCTGCCGCTGTGGGAGCTGCCGGTCGAGGATGAATTGCCCTACGGCGCAGTCGAACCCCATGACGCGATCGGGCCGCACGACGTGGTGGCGTCCGGATCGGGCGATCTCGTGGAGTTCGGCGCACCGGCCGAGCCGGATGACATGGCCGGGGCGGCTGACAGCGGCGGGGCGGCCTCCGCCCTGGGGATCGTTGTGGATGAATCTCCGATGGCCGAAAGCGCCGGGGCGACGGTGGATTCGTACGGCGGCGCGGTGGCCGCGCCGCGCCGGGTCAGCGTGTTTACCGGGGTTACTACGGAATTGGCCGATCTGCTGGCGGAGATGGTTGGGCCGCTGGTGATTCCGGAGTTGTCCGGGCGGATGCATGCCGACGCGCTGGCGGTGCTGGATGTGCATCGGGTCGGGCTGGCGCGGATCGCGGAGTTGTCGAGCAGCCTGGAACGTGAACCGCAGTGGTGGTATTCGCTGTACGACGCGCTGGAGTCGTTCGCGGTGGATCCGCTGTCGGTGGAGGAGCTGGGTGCGCTGGCGGTGCCGCTGACCGATGGGCGGCTGGTGACGGGCCCGCGCACGGTGGTGCTGGACGACCGGCTGGAGTCGGCGGTACCGGTGCACTGGGCGCGCCTGGTGCACCCGGAGGCGGCCCACGAGCTGCTGGGGCGGCTGGGGGCGCGGCCCGCCACGCCGGAGGATCTGCTGAACGATCCGGGTCTGCAGGCCGTGCTGGAGGACGATCCGAGTGATCCGGACACCGTGGACGCGGTGCTGAGCCTGGCCGCGCACGCTCTCGCCGCGCCCGGCACGCTGCCGTCCTGGCTCGGCCTGCTCGAATTGCCGGATGTGGATGGCGATTCGCTGCCCGCCGATGAGCTGCTGCTGCCCGACGCGCCGCTGGGCCGGGTGCTGGTGTCGGATTCGCCGTTCTCGACGGTGGATCCGGAGGTCCTCGAGCGCTACGGCCCGGAAGCCTTGCGCGCCATCGGCGTCGGCTGGGGCTTCACTCTGGTGACCGAGTCCGATCCGACCGGCCCGGACCACCACCTCGACGACGAGGAAACCTGGTGGGAGGGCCTGACCGACGATCCGGCCGAGCTGATCGCCGTGCGCGACCTGGACCTGGTGGACGACGGCGAGTGGCCGGAGGCCCTGCGGCTGTTGCTGTCCGACCGCTCCACCCGCGCCCTGCTCGCCGACCGCGACGGCTACACCGCCTGGTGGCTGCACCGGCACGCGCACCTCGACGGCATCCCGCTGGGCCTGCTCCGGCACCCGGACGACACCCTGTTCGCGGGCCTGCTCCCGCAGCTGCCCGGCTTCGACGCCGAGGATCTGGCGGTGCTGCGCGGTGTCCTCGCCGACCCGGAGGTGCTGACCACCGCCCTGGCCGAGGAACTGCTCGACGCGCTCGCTGATCCGGCGAGAAGGCCCACCCCCGAGTCGATTTCGCAGACCTACCGGCTGCTGGCCGAGGCGCTGGAGTCCGGCCGCCTGGATCTCGAGGAAGTGGTGCTGCCGGGTCAGGTGCGGGCGCTGTCGGGCGAGGTGATCCCGGCCGCGGACGGCCTGGTGCTGGATCGCTCCTGGTTCGGCCCGGCGCTGCCGGTGGACCGCCTGGTGGTCGGAGACATCGCCACCGCGAAATCCCTTGCCACCCTGCTGGATCTGCCGCTGGCCTCGGAGGCGGTGACCGCGGAGGTGGTGAGCGCGGGCCGCGAAACCTCCTGGGCGGCCGAACCGCTCGGCGTCCTGCTGCGCATGCAGTTCGATTTCACCACGCCCGCAGGGGAACTCGTGGTCCACGACCAACTGCGGGTGCGGCTCACCGGCGCCTACGAGGCCACCGTCGAGGTCGCCTGGTGGCACGAGGACGGCGTCACCCACGTGCAGGCGCAGCCCCAGAACCTCTCGCGCCGCTGAGCATCGGCCCGGCCGGGGGCGAAATCAGGTCCGGCGCGGACACCTCGAGTGTCCGCGCCGGAAAGGGGGAGGGCCCGGGTCAGGCCGAATGGGCTGCCACGGTGGTGGCGAGAACGTCCAGTTGGTCACGGACGGCGGCACTGTCGTTGTCCACCAGCCAGCGCAGCACGACGCCGTCTATGGTGGCGAGGATGAAGCGCGACAGCGTGCCGACGGGAACGGTCCACTGGGTGCCGGTGGCCTCGCGCGCGTGCTCGCAGATATCGGCGACGGTGGAGTCGTTGAAGGTGTACTGCTCGCGGGCGATGGCGAGTTTGGCAGGCGTCTGCTCACCTTCGCGCAGGGCGTAGGTGGTGGTTTCGTAGGTGAGTAGCTGGCGCTCGGGTGTGGCTTCTATGTTGAGCCACATGAGTTCCAGACCCGCGCGCACCAATTTCTGAAGCGCTTCTTTTCCGGTTCCGACGTCCTGCCATACGGTTTCGTTGGCGTCGACGGAATCACGCAATTCCATCGAGAGCGCCTTGACCAGCTCGGTCATCAGCTGATCTTTGTTTTCGAAACAGTAATGCACCACACCGAGGGAAACACCGGCTGCCTGGGCAACATCGCGCGTGGTAACTCCTGCCACGCCCTTCTTTTCGGCAAGGCCGATGGCCGCCTCGATAAGGTGGGCCCGTCGTTCTTCGACGCTCAATCGGGAGGACACTCCAGGGAGTTAAGCGTCCGCGACGCGTGCAGTCAATTCGCACGCTCCGCAAGTTCGTTTCGTGAGACTTCCCTGGACGCTTGACCAGTCGTTTGGTCCGCTATTCCAGGCCGAGTTGCGCGCCTTTGTCGCCGCGCCGTGCGCCCCGCCGCTGAATCGCGAAGATGGTGTAGCCGAGCAGTCCTACCCCGAGGCCCATCAGACAAACCGGGCGTGCGGTGGCCCAGGCGTCGTTCGCCCATACCGCGATGGTCGCGATCAGGAATCCGATGGTGCCCACGGCCAGCACGGGCCGCGGGTCGGTGAAGCGCGGGGGAATCTCCGGCACGGGAGTGGTCACCGAACCAGACTAAGGGCTGCGGGCGGTTCGGGTGGCGCGCCGGGGCCGTCGGTGGCTAGGCACCCGAACAGCCGACTCCCACGCGAGCGGTCCCGTATCGTTTGCCTCTGTGACAACGCCTTCCGACATTCGAGCGCTTGCCGGTGAACTCTCGCTGGCGGTGGTGCGCTTGACTCGGCATCTGCGGGGCCGCCGGGCCGATGCCCAGATTTCGCTGACCCAGCTGTCCGCACTCGCCACGCTGAATCGGGAAGGCGCCATGACCCCGGGCGCGCTCGCCGCCAAGGAGCGGGTGCAGCCGCCGTCCATGACGCGGGTCATCGCCTCGCTGTCGGAACTGGATCTGGTGGAACGCAATCCGCACCCGACCGACGGGCGGCAGATCATCGTGTCGCTCTCCACCGCCGGGCGGGCCCTGGTCGCCGATGAGAACCAGGCCCGCGAGGCGTGGATGACCGATCAGCTCTCGGGGCTCACGCCCGATCAGATCACCGTGCTCAAAGAGGCCGTCGGCATCATGAAGCAGATCGTGGACGAGTCCGAATAGCCGTCAATACCCGAAACGCCGGTCCGCGTCGACGATTTCGCGGCCCAGCGGGAGCAGGGAGACCGGGATGAGCTTGAGATTGGCCCAGGCGAACGGGATTCCGATGATGGTGAGGGCGAGCGCGATGCTCGTCATCAGGTGACCCAGCGCCAGCCACCAGCCCGCCACGATGATCCAGACGATATTGCCGAGCATGGAGCCGACGCCCGCGTCCGGCTTCTCCACGGCCTCGCGACCGAACGGCCACAGCACGAAGTTGGCGATCCGGAAGGACGCGATGCCCCACGGGATGGTCACGATCAGCACGCAGCAGATCAGTCCGGCGATCACGTAGCCGATGGCCATCCAGAATCCGACCAGCACGAGCCACAGGACGTTGAGTATCAACTGGATGGGTTTCACATCTCCCAGCATGCCAGCGGTCCGCGGCCGCGAACACCGGGAAAACCCTGACTTTCGAGGTCAGGGTTCCCGTTCGGCTCAGAAGAAACAGCCCAGTTCCGCATCCCGATCCGAGGCGAAGGCCTCGTCGAAGGCGCGCAGGCCCGCCGGGTCCTTGACCTGGACGCGGTTGGCGGCGGCGAAGACCCGGGCCCGGTACGCGCCGAAGTAGATGCTGCCGAGCACGTCGATCCCGAGTGCGAGGTCGGGGGTGCGGTCGGTGCGCTCGCACTCGGCGATGCCGTCGCGGATTCGCAGCGCGAAGCTGCCGCCCGCGTCCCGGAACGGATCGTCCACGGACAGCACGACATCCAGGTCCCGCTGGTAGGTGCGGGCCGTCAGGGCGGCCGGGACGTCCATGATTCGGGCCCACAGGGCGTCGTGGCGGCCGGTGGTCTTGACCAGGCGCGGATTCGTCACCAGGTAGGGGAGCGGATCGTGGTCGGTGAGCTCGGCCTCGATGCTGTCGACCAGGTCCATGCTCAGCAGCACTCGCCACAGTGCGATGTGCGCCTCCGGCGTGACGGCCCGCAATTCGTGGATGCTCGCGGTGTTCTTGCCCTCGTCGCTCCAGGCGCGACGGAAGACCGCGTAACCGTCGGGATGGACCAGGAAGAACAGTGGTGAGCCGCCCTCGCTCTGCACGGCATCGGCGAAAACCCGCTGCTGCCAGCGAGCTTCCGGCCGGATCTGCGCGCCGGGGACGAGTCGCCGCCAGCGGTCGTAGATTTCGGGCAGCACGGCCTCGGCCTGTTCCCGGGTGGCCATCCGGACGCCGCCGGGATCCGGTGTGGTGGAACGGAATTCGGCCTTCCGGCCGCGAATCGAGACTTCGTTCGCCACCACGGTCGGGCCGTAGCCGAAGCGGCCGTAGATGGTGCCCTCGCTGGCGGTGAAGATGGTGAGCGGCAGCCCCTCGGATTCGGAGCGCCGATGCAGTTCGGTGTAGAGCGCGCGCAGTATGCCGCGTCGCCGATGGGTGGGCGCGACCACGACGCTGGTGACGCCGCTGGCCTGGATGGTGCGCTCGCCGGGAACCGTGACGGTCATGACCCGGTCGTTCGCGTGCCCGACGATCTGATCGCCGTCGACCGCGACCAGTGCCCGGTCGGTGGGAAAGACCTGGGTGCCGTATTCGGTATCGGCCGGATTGACCCGCATGCCGAAGGCGATCTCCGACAGCCGGATGATCTCGGCTCGCTCCTCCGCTCGCGCCGAACGCACGGTGAAACCATTCGTCGATGCCATGACTCGAACATCCCACGAATTTCCGCCCGCCGCATCCGATTTTCTCCGGGTGTCACCTGCCGCCCCCGCCGCGGCAGGTGACACCCGGAGTTCGGATCCCCTCGATAACTCGTATGTGCCTGTCGCACATGCTCTTTCGGTTTCGGTGAGATCGTTTCTCGCTTACCGGAACAAGATTGCCGCCTCACCCCAGCAAGATCCTTAACAAGTCCTTGTAAACGAAAAACCCCGCCGCAACGATGCGTTGCGGCGGGGTGATCCGAAAGGCGGTCAGCGACCGGTGATCTCGATGTAGTCGCGCTCGCCGTAGCCGGTGTAGATCTGGCGCGGACGGCCGATCTTCAGTGGCTCGCGGTGCATCTCGCGCCAGTGCGCGATCCAGCCCGGGAGCCGGCCCATGGCGAAGAGCACGGTGAACATGCGGGTCGGGAAGCCCATGGCCCGGTAGATGACGCCGGTGTAGAAATCGACGTTCGGGTACAGGCGACGCTCGATGAAGTAATCATCGGTGAGCGCGGCCTCTTCGAGGGCCTTGGCGATGTCGAGCAGTTGGTCGTCGCCGCCGATCTTGGCCAGGATGCCGTCGGCGACCTGCTTGACCAGGGTGGCGCGCGGGTCGTAGTTGCGGTAGACGCGGTGCCCGAAGCCCATCAGCTTCACGCCGTCTTCCTTGTTCTTGACCTTGCGGACGAACTCCTTGACGTCGCCGCCGGAGGCCTTGATCTCGTCCAGCATCTCCAGCACGGCCTGGTTGGCGCCGCCGTGCAGCGGGCCCCACAGCGCGTCGATGCCGCCGGAGACGGAGGTGAACAGGTTGGCGTCCGACGAACCCACCAGGCGCACGGTCGAAGTCGAGCAGTTCTGCTCGTGGTCGGCGTGCAGGATGAGCAGCATGTCCAGCGCGGCGGCGATCTCCGGGTCGACCTCGTAGGGCTCGGCCGGGAAGCCGAAGGTCATCCGCAGGAAGTTCTCCACCAGCGACAGCGAGTTGTCCGGGTAGAGGAACGGCTGACCGACCGACTTCTTGTAGGCGTAGGCCGCGATGGTGGGCAGCTTGGCCAGTAGTCGGATGGTGGACAGCTCGACCTGCTCGGGATCGCGCGGGTCCAGCGAGTCCTGGTAGTAGGCCGAGAGGGCGTTGACCGCGGAGGACAGCACCGGCATCGGGTGCGCGTTGCGCGGGAAGCCGTCGAAGAACCGCTTCAGGTCCTCGTGCAGCAGGGTGTGGCGGCGGATCCGGTCGGTGAAGTCGTCGAGCTGGGCCTGGGTCGGCAGCTCGCCGTAGATGAGCAGGTAGCTGACCTCGATGAAGGTCGACTTGCCCGCCAGCTGCTCGATCGGGATCCCGCGGTAACGCAGGATGCCCGCCTCACCGTCGATGTAGGTGATGGCCGACTTGGTCGAAGCCGTGTTCATGAAGCCGGGGTCGTAGGTGACGTACCCGGTGCTGGCCAGCAGCTTGCCCAGGTCGATCCCGTCATTGCCCTCGACGGCCTTGGCGACGGTCATCGGGTACTCGCCGCCCGGGTATTGCAGTACCGGCTTGGCGTCGTCGTCGACGTTGATGATGTTCTCAGCGGGCACGGAAGGATCCCTCTCAGGCTTGTAACCGTAGGCACCGGACGCGGTCGGCGCGCGATGCGCTTGAGTCAACGCTAGCCGCTGTCCACTACGCCCGACTAATGAGGGTGTCTCTTTGCTACCTCACAGTCACATCGTTCGCAGGTGAGGAGAGCGGCGGTCATGTGCTATGTGCATCAACCTCGAAAAGGCTAGGCGAGCTGCACCTCCGAATGCGCGCGAGACACCCGGTAGCGCACGAAGGCCGGAAACGCGACGGCCGCGATCATCATGCCGATCACGACCAGGAAACCACCGCCCGCCGCTGCCACAGCGGTACCCACCGCGGCGGCCGCGAAACCGTGCGCAACATCACCGATGCGGGGTCCACCCGCCACGACGACGATGAACACGCCCTGAAGTCGCCCGCGCATCTCATCGGTCGCCACCGACTGCAGCATGGTGGTGCGCAGGGCCGCGGAGAACATGTCCACCGCGCCGCCGAAGGCCAGGCAGGCCAGGGCGATCCAGAGCGCGAGCGTCATGCCCAGCCCGTGCCCGACCAGGCCCACCGCCAGGCCGAAGCCGATCATGCCCAGGCCCCACAGCACGATGCACACCACCACGGCCAGGCCCTGCCGCCGCACCCGCGACAGCCAGCCCGAGAACACCCCGCCGACCACCGCGCCCACCGACATGGCCGCGAACAGCAGGCCCAAAGCCGTTCCGCCGGAAGCGGAGTCGCCGAAGCTGTCCTGGGCGATCTGTGGGAACAAGGCGCGCGGCATGCCGAACACCATGGCCACCACGTCCACCGCGAAGGAGGCCAGCAGGATCTTCTGGGTGGCCAGATAGGCGAAACCGTCGAACATCTCGCGCAGGCCAGCGCGGCCGGTCTCGCCGTGCGGCGGGATGGGCGGCAGCTTCCAGACCGCCCACAGGGTGGCCAGCAGGGCGATCGAGTCCAGCAGATACAGCGTGGACAGACCGGCGAGCGAAATCAGCATGCCCGCCAGGACCGGTCCGGCGATCGCGCCGAACTGCATGACGGTCATGGACAGCGAGTGCGCGGCCGGGAGCTGCTCGGGCGGCAGCAGGCGCGGGTAGATGGCGCTGCGGGCGGGCTGGTTCATGGCGAAGAACGCCTGCTGCAGCGAGAACAGGATCAGCACCAGCCAGACATTGTTCAGCCCGGCGGCGGCCTGGGCCCAGAACGCGAGGGCGGTCAGGCCGGTGCCCGCGCTGGTGATGAGCAGCAGCTTGCGGCGGTCCATGGCGTCGGCGAGCGCGCCGCCCCACAGGCCGAACACGATGAGCGGGATCAGGCCGAAGAGTCCGGCCAGGCCGACATACGAAGAGCTGTGGGTGATGTCGTAAAGCTGTTTGGGGACGGCTACGACGGACAGCTGCGCGCCGATCACGGTGACGATGCCGGTGGTCCACAACCGGCGGTAGTCAGGATCCCGCAATGGAGTTATATCGGCGAGCAGCTTCACCGATCTGACATTAGCGAGGCGAAACAGCGCTTGGCTAGGAGTTTTGGGCGGATCATCCCACCATTTGAACGTGAGATATCCAACTCTCGTAGCTCTCAGGGGCTTCCCCTGAAACCCCTTTCAGCACCACAGCGCGATCAGGGTTGCAGGCGTTCGACTTTCATGGCCGAGACGTCGGTGTTGCCGGGTTCCAGGGTCACCTTGATGCGGTTGTGCATGCGGCTGCGGCGGCCCTGCCAGAACTCGACGGTCTCCGGCTGGATCTGGAAGCCGCCCCAGAACGGGGGCACCGGAACGTCGTCCACGTCGGCGAAGCGAGCGGTCGTCGCGTCCATCTGCCGGTCCAGGTCGGCACGGGAGGCGACGGGCCGCGACTGCTCCGAGGCCCACGCGCCCAGGCGCGACCCGCGCGGGCGGGACTGCCAGTACACCTCGGTGGCCTGGGCCGGCAGGCGGTGCACCGGGCCGCGCACCGTCACCTGCCGCCCCATCGCGGGCCAGACGAAAGTGGCCGAGGCGTAGGGGGTTTGGGTGAGCTGGCGGCCCTTGAACGATTCGTAATTGGTGTAAAAAGTCACACCTTCGGGAGAAAGCCCCTTGCACAGGACCGTTCGCGAGGAGGGGCGCGGACCGGTCTCGGTGATCTCGACCGTGCTCAGCACCATGGCGTTGGGGTCGGGCAGGCCCGCGCTGGTGGCGTCCTCGATCCAATTGCGCAGCAACGGCTCCCAGCCATCGCCCAGCCAGTCCGCGTCCAGGTCGGTTTCCGGTCCCGGATGGTTGTCGCCCTGATCGACTCCGTACTCGATCCGAAGGGCCGCGATGTCGACATCGGCAGTGGCGAATTTCTCCTGGTCAACCATGGGGCAGACGTTACTCCGCGGTAATGCTCGCGTTAAGCGCCAGATTGATCGGCGTGGCCGCCCAGGGATCGGGCAGCCCGATTTGCAAGGAGAGTCACAACATGACTGCCAGCGCTGCGGTACCCAATGTCGTCCCCGACGGCTTCGTGAGCGGTCTCGAGGGCGTGGTGGCCTTCACCACCGATATCGCCGAACCCGACAAGGACGGCGGTGCGCTCCGGTACCGCGGCGTCGATATCGAGGACCTGGTCGCCAACCGGGTCACCTTCGGCGACGTGTGGGCCCTGCTCGTGGACGGCGAATTCGGCCGCGGCCTACCGCCCGCCGAGCCGTTCCCGCTGCCCATCCACACCGGCGACGTGCGCGTCGACGTGCAGGCGGGCCTGGCCATGCTGGCCCCGATCTGGGGCTACCAGCCGCTGCTGGACATCGACGACGACACCGCCCGCGAGAACCTCGCGCGCGCCTCGGTCATGGCGCTGTCCTACGTCGCCCAGTCGGCCCGCGGCATCTACCAGCCCGCCGTGCCGCAGGCCAAGATCGACGAGGCCGCCACCATTACCGAGCGGTTCATGACCCGCTGGAAGGGCGACCCGGACCCGCGCCACGTCGAGGCCATCGATGCCTACTGGGTGTCCGCCGCCGAGCACGGCATGAACGCCTCCACCTTCACCGCCCGCGTCATCGCCTCCACCGGCGCGGACGTGGCGGCCTCGCTGTCCGGCGCCATCGGCGCCATGTCCGGCCCGCTGCACGGCGGCGCCCCGGCCCGCGTGCTGCCCATGATCGAGGCGGTCGAAAAGGACGGCGACGCACGGGCTCTGGTCAAGGGCATCCTGGACCGCAAGGAAAAGCTGATGGGCTTCGGGCACCGCGTCTACCGCGCCGAGGACCCCCGCGCCCGCGTGCTGCGCGCCACCGCCAAGCGCCTGGGCGCCCCGCGCTACGAGGTCGCCGCCGCGCTGGAGCAGGCCGCCCTGGCCGAGCTGCGCGAGCGCCGCCCCGACCGTGCCATCGAGACCAATGTCGAGTTCTGGGCCGCGGTGATCCTGGACTTCGCCGAGGTCCCGGCGCACATGATGCCCGCCATGTTCACCTGCGGCCGCACCGCCGGCTGGTGTGCGCACATCCTGGAGCAGAAGAAGCTGGGCAAGCTGGTCCGCCCGGCCGCCATCTACACCGGCCCGGCCCCGCGCCAGCCGGAGGCGGTGCCGGGCTGGGATCTGCTGTCGCACAAGTAGATCGCTCGAAACAACAATGGCCCGTCGCGGAAACCGCGACGGGCCATTGCTTTACAGATCAGGCTTTGACGACGATCGTCCCCATGATCTTGTCGCCCAGGGTCTGCTTCTTCTCGTCCCACAGCGGCCACAGCCAGCCCAGGTAGCAGGCGAAGCTGTTCACCGACTCGGCGAGCTTGCGCACGATCGCCATGCCGAAACCGATTGGCTGGCCGGTGGTCTCGCGGATCACCCGGATGCCCACCACCCGCTTGCCGAGCGTCTGGCCGGTGGAGCCCTCCTGGTAGGCGAAGAACAGACCGGCGCCGACCATGAGCACGAAGGCGAGCAGCATGCAGATCGCGCCCAGCGCGTTCATGGTGCCGGAATCGCACGAGGTGTAGTACCCGCTGGTCGTGCAGGTCGGCTCGGACGTGCCCGCGGTGAAGGCGATGACGTACAGCAGCGTGAAGGGCAGGAAGATCACCAGGCCGTCGATCAGGCTCGCGCCCACCCGTGCGCCCCAGCTCGCGTACTCCGCTCCGTATCCCCCGAACGGAGCGTAGCCGGGCTGGGGTGCGCCGTAGCCGGGTTGCGGTGCGCCGTAGGGCGATTGGGGCGCGCCGTATGCGGGCTGTGGTGCGCCGTATACGGGCTGCTGGGGCGCGCCGTAGGGCGACTGGGCGTCGTACCCCGGTTTGGGCGCGTCATACGCGGGTTGTGGTGCGCCGTAAGCAGGTTGGGGTGCGCCGTAGGCGGGCTGCTGCGGCGCGCCGTAGCCGGGTTGCGGAGCGCCGTAGCCCGGGGCGGGCTGATCTGCGGGCGGGTAGCCGTATCCGGGCTGCTGCTGCGGGTACGGGTTGTTCGGGTATGTCAAAGTGCTTCCTTGCAAACAGGGTTGTTTCGGTCGGGCAGGCTACAGTCTGGGGCAATCCGGCCGGTGGCATGAACCCGAAATCGGTACGGTGCGAAAACGGAGGTAGCGATGGCGTGGGAGATGCGGACCCGCTGTGAGCGCTGCGAGGTAGCGGAATTGCCCGCCGACGGGGCCGCCCTGATCTGCTCCTACGAGTGCAGCTTCTGTGAATCCTGCGGTCGAACAATGGATTACGTCTGCCCCAACTGCGGTGGCGAACTGGTTGCCAGACCGCGACGGTTGAAGTAATCCCGATTCAGGTCCTGGCAGTTGAGATCAGATTCACATAACCTGCACCGGTGCTCCACGCAGGACTGACCAGGCGCGGCCTCTTCGCCGCGGGCGCGGCGCTGGCCGCGAGCCTCCTCACCGCCGGATGCGGTGTGGCGAACGGCAATTCCTCCGACCGCATTCTGGAGCCGCCGCGCGGTTCCGCGGAGCCGGGCACCGCGCCCGCCCGGTTACCCCTGTCGGGGGTCGATCCCGACGCGGTGGCCGCCAAGTTCGCCGGTCGGCAGCCGCAGGGCTGGGGTGTGGACCTGGACGGGATCGTGACCGGATTCAATGCCGGCGGAAAGCAGTTCGCGGTCACCTTCGACGCCTGCGGCGGTCCGGGCAACAATGACATCGACGAGAACCTGCTGGCCTTCCTGCAGGCCCAGCAGATCCCGGCCACCCTGTTCCTGAACACGCGCTGGATCGACGCCAATCCGGCCCGCGCCACCCAGCTGGCCGGCAATCCGCTCTTCGAGATCGGCAATCACGGCACCGCGCACTGCCCGCTGTCGGTGACCGGCCGCGCCGCCTACGAGATCAAGGGCGCCGGCTCGGCGCAGGCCGCGGCGGACGAGATCTGGGGCAACCACCAGCGCATCACCGCCCTCACCGGGCACGCCCCGCGTTTCTTCCGCCCCGGCACCGCCCACTACGACGACGTGGCCGTGGCCATCGTCAAGGAACTTGGCGAAACCCCGCTCGGCTACTCGGTCAACGCCGACTTCGGCGCGACCGCCTCCGCCACCCAGGTCCAGCAGGCCATGTCCGCCGCCAAACCCGGCGGCATCTCCCTGGCCCACATGCACCGCCCCAAGTCCGGAACCGGCGCGGGCATGCTCGCCGCCCTCCCCGCCCTGAAGTCCAACGGCTTCCAATTCGTGCACCTGCCATAGCTTTTCGAGATCGCTGCTTTTCGAGATCACCGTCGGCGTTTCGAGCTCACAGCTCTCGTGACGCGAGCCAGTCCACGGCGACCGACTCGCCACGATCGACGGTGAAGAAGGCGACCTCGAGGTGGCGGCCCAGATCGACCAACTCCAGGGCGGACAGCGGAACCGGCTGCACCACCCGGACCCGCCACGGCCCGGGCTCGTCCCACGCGTGCAACTCCAGATCCAGTCGCAGGACCGGATCGTCGCGGCCGGTGTAGTCGGCCGCGACCGGCGTGGCGGCCAGCACGGTGGCGCGGGCCCGCCGCCCGTCGGCCAGGATCTTGGCGATGCCGGTGCGCGAAGTCTCCTCCGGTGCGGGCAGATACAGCACGACGCGATCGTGGTCCCCGGGATCGACCCGGCAGCACACGATGTCGCCCGGCTGCATCCACTCCAGGTCGGCGGCATTGACCCGCTGCGCGACCCGCGTCTCGAAGGCATGCCGATCCTCGAGCTGAACCCGCACCCAGAACTCCGGTCCGGGCTCGGTCGTGATGCCGAGGATGGTGGCGGTGCCCTCGGTGCCGTGTAGGAGTAGCTCGCGGCGGGCGGCGTCGTCGAGGGCGGGGCCGCGGCGGGTGAGGCCGCGGGAGCCGAATTGGGAGGACAGGCGGGCCAGCAGGCCGAGGCGTGGCAAGGGGGCTTGCCGAGGTTGCGGCCGTCCGGAATTCGACGCTGCCGGGGGAGTGGAGGAGGCGGCAGCGGGCGGCTGGTCTCCGGTGGTGTTCGGTCGCTCGTGTGCGGCCATATCCATGGCGGTAAACCGTAATGCTTGTGTGGTTCGTGCCACAGCGATACGCGCGGTTTGCGGAATCGCAAAACGAGGTTCGCGAAACGTGGGGGGTCGGAAGGTTTTGCGGGCCCGGACCCACCTGCAAACTCGGGTGATAGCACCTTTACCCTTGTCGCCATGACCTCTGCGTTCCCGACCATCCCCGACGATCTCAAGCCCGCCGACGGACGGTTCGGTTGCGGCCCTTCCAAGGTCCGCCCCGAGCAGCTGCAGTCCCTGGTGAATACCGGCGCTTCGGTGTTCGGCACCTCCCACCGGCAGAAGCCGGTCAAGGACGTGGTGGCCCGGGTGCGCTCCGGTCTGCGCGAATTGTTCTCCCTGCCCGACGGTTACGAGGTCGTGCTGGGCAACGGTGGCACCACCGCGTTCTGGGATGCCGCCGCCTTCGGCCTGATCCGCGAGAAGTCGCTGCACCTGAGCAATGGCGAGTTCTCCTCGAAGTTCGCCTCGGTCGCCAAGGGCAACCCGTTCATCGGTGACCCGATCGTGGTGAAGTCGGAGCCGGGCGACGCCCCCGAGCCGACCTCCGACCCGTCGGTCGACCTGATCGGCTGGGCCCACAACGAGACCTCCACCGGTGTCGCCATTCCGGTTTCGCGCCCGGCCGGTTCCGAGCACGCGCTGATCGCCATCGACGCCACCTCCGGCGCCGGCGGTCTGCCGGTGAATGTCGCCGACTCGGACGTCTACTACTTCGCCCCGCAGAAGTGCTTCGCCTCCGACGGCGGCCTGTGGATCGCGCTGATGAGCCCCAAGGCCCTGGAGCGCGTGGAGGAGATCAAGAACTCGGGTCGCTGGACCCCCGAATTCCTTTCGCTGCCGATCGCGATCGACAACTCCACCAAGGACCAGACCTACAACACGCCGGCGCTCGCCACCCTGTTGCTGTTCGCCAACCAGATCGAATGGCTGAATGGCAACGGCGGACTGGACTGGGCCGTGAAGCGCACCGCGGATTCCTCCTCGCGCCTGTACTCGTGGGCCGAGACCAGCGAATTCGCCACGCCTTTCGTGCAGAACCCGGCGCTGCGCTCGCAGGTGGTCGGCACCATCGACTTCGCCGATTCGGTGGACGCGGCGCAGGTCGCGAAGGTGCTGCGCGCCAATGGCATCGTTGACACCGAGCCGTACCGGAAGCTGGGCCGTAACCAGTTGCGCATCGGCATGTTCCCGGCCATCGACCCCGAGGATGTCTCGCAGCTGACCCGCTGCATCGATTGGGTTGTCGGACAGCTGGGCTGATCCGAAAAACGGTGTCGGGCGACACCGAAAACAGGTAAGAGTATGCGGCGCGGCGGTCTGTGAACAGACTTCCGCGCCGCGTGTCTTGCCCCATGATTAACAGAAGTGCACTACTGTTCCAGAAGTGGGCGGTGTCGCGAGCCTAGCTATAGCTGTGAGTTGCGCAGCGAACAGGAGGTAACGGTGCGTGAACTTCGAGTAATCGGGTTGACGCCCGACTCCACGCACATCGTGTGCATCGATACCGAGAGCGGCCAGAAGTATCGGCTCGCCGCCGATGACAAACTGCGCGCCGCTGCCCGCGGAGATCTTGCCCGATTCGGCCAAATCGAGATCGAAACGGAAGCCACGATGCGTCCTCGCGATATCCAGGCCCGCATTCGCGCGGGTGCTTCGGTGGAGCAGGTCACCGAGGAATCCGGCATGCCGCTCTCGCGGGTCGAGCGGTTCGCGTATCCCGTTCTGCTGGAACGTGCCCGGGCCGCCGAGCTGGCGCAGAAGGCGCACCCGGTCCGCAATGACGGTCCGGCCGTGGAGACCCTGATCGAGATCGTGTCGGCCGCATTCGCCGAGCGCGGCCACAATATCGAGGTCGCCGAGTGGGACGCCTGGAAGGACGAGAAGGGCTACTGGGTGGCCCAATTGCAGTGGCAGGCGGGCCGTTCGGTGATCGCCGCGCACTGGCGCTACCAGCCCGACGCACACGGCGGCTCGGTGGTGCCGCTCGACGATCCGGCCTCGGACCTCATCGATCCCGACTTCGGCCGGGCCCTGCGCGGCCTGGCGACCATCCTGCCGGACCAGAACGACATCGCGGTGGAGGAGGCCCCGGCCCCCGCGCCCGCACCCCGCGAGGAGCGTGTCGAATACGATTCCGCGCCCGCGCGGGTCGCCAAGCAGGCCGGTTCGGAGGACTACTTCGAGCAGCGCGCCGCGGTCGGTGACGGCACCGTGCCCGCGGTGACGGCCGCCGCTCCCGCGCCCGCCCCGGCTCCGGCCGCGAAAGAGCAGGCCGCTCCGGCGCTTCCGGCCCCCGCGACGCCCGCGCCCGCTCCGGAGGCACCGGCCGCCGAGACCGCCGCGGAACCCGCCCCGGCGCAGCCCGCCGCGAAGCCGAACGCGCAGAAGCCGAATCGGGCCAAGCGCGGCGGCAAGGCTCCGATGCCGTCCTGGGAGGACGTGCTGCTGGGGGTCCGCAGCTCAGGTCACTGAGTAGTTCTCTGGCCGCACTGACCGGCGCTCGATTTTCGAGGATGCTAGAGGGTTGCTAGGCCCGCTGGCGTTCCGCATTCCGGCACGCCGGGAAACGGTGTTGGCAACAGCGACATTTCGACCGCCTCGGGGGTAGATTCATTATCTGGTGGCGGTCATTGCCGGGCCGATCAGCGTCGACGCCGACGTTCGGCCGCCGAGTATTGCTCATTATTAGCTGACTTGTGTGCAATGACTAGGGAGGTGACGTCGGTGCCGTCCACGGTATCATCCCTCTGGTACGTCGACGCCCCCGATCCGGTGGCGGTGCTGCGCGAACATCCCGGACCCGATCCGGATGCCGCCTTCGCGCTGGCCAAACAGCTCAACCCGGATCGCGACGTGGTGCCCGCGGCCTCGGGCACCATGAAGGTGTGGGCCGGGCCCGACCCCGAATCCGTCTATATCGGCTGCTATCCCGGCGTCACCGTCGTCTGCTCGAATCAGGCCGCGCTGCCGCGCCCCACCAAACTGCCGGAGTTGCTGGTGCGCCCGCTCGCCTCCGAGCACACCTACCTGGTCTCCTACGACCTGTCCCTGGGCTGGGGCGCGTTCGCGGAATGGGAGCGCGGCGAATTCCGGCGCTCCTTCAGCGCCACCCGGGTCAATATCCTCGAGGACGAGGGCATGCCGCGGGTATGGGAGCTCACGTACTGGGCGGGCGAGCATCCCATCGAACTCGCGCCCGGTGAACTGCCCGATCCGCAGCTGCTGCCCTTCGATCCGCCCGATTTCGCCGACGCCGCCAATCAGGAGTGGCTCGGATTCCGCTATCGCGGCAAGGCTTCCGAGGACGACCTGACCGCCGACCTGATCGAGGTGTGCGGCTTCTCGCTGTTCCCGAAGGGCGAGGCGCCCAGGCCCGAGTTCATCCCGGAACCGCGGGCCGAGGACAACGGCAAACGCGGTCTGCTGCGCTGGCTGCGCGGCCGCGACCGGGTGTCCTGACCGACCGGCCGGGTCAGAACAGCAACAGCCCCGCCCACGCCAGCAGCACGCCGACGCCCAGCCCCGCGATCACCCAGCGGGTCACCGGTGCGAACCGCCACCGCCACGCGGTCGGCGCGGCCCCGCCCACCGCGATCAGGTTGACCGCGACCGACACCAGCGGATGGATCTGGGCCAGCGCCGCTCCGAAGGCGTAGACGCCGACGGCCGTCAGCGCGGCCACCAGCGCCGCCGCGGTGATGCCTGCCGCCCACGGGGTCGGCTCGGAAATCCCGTATCCGTACGGTCCGTCGGGCGGATGGGTCACTGGGCTCGCACTCTCTCGTAGAAGGCCATAGCGGCGGCGGTGGCAACATTAAGCGAATCCGTGCCCGGCGTCATGGGGATGCGGGCGCGAATATCGCTGGCCCGCATGGTCTCCTCGGTGAGGCCGGGGCCCTCCGCGCCCAGCAGCAGCGCCACCCTGTCGCCGGTCATGGCGGTGGCCAGGGTGTCGGCCTTCGGGTTCGGGGTCAGGGCGATGATCTGGAAGCCGCTGTCGCGCAGCACGTCCAGCCCCTCCGGGAACGGCGGCAGCTGGGCGAACGGCACCCGCAGCACGTGCCCCATGGAGACGCGCACCGCACGCCGGTAGAGCGGATCCGAGCAGCGGTCGCCGAACAGCACCGCGTCCGCGCCCAGCCCGGCGGCATTGCGGAAGATCGACCCGATGTTCTCGTGGTCGTTCACGCCCTCGAGCACGGCCACCGTACGCGCGTCGGCGAGCACCTCGTCGGCGGTGAGTTCCCGCGGCCGATAAGCCCCCGCGAGTACGCCGCGATTCAAATGGAATCCGACGACTCGCGCCATTACCTCCGCGCTGGCCTGGTAATACGGAATATCGACCCCGGCCAGATCTTCGGCGAGCTGTTCATATCGGCGTTCCACCCCCAGAAGTGCGAACGGCGTGAATCGCGAAGCCAGCATCCGCTGGACGACCACGACCCCCTCGGCGATCACCAAACCCTTGCCTCCGGGCAGGTCGGGCCGCCGGTCGGCATTATTGAGGTCGCGGAAATCGGCGACCCGCGGGTCCTCCGGGTCATCGATCAGGATTACTGTGCTCAATTTGCCCTCCGCTTCGCTCCGGGCGGGTTCGCGGCCCTGGGGGTCTCGTTCTTCCCTCCCTCCGCTCCTCCGCTTCGCTCCCCCGCTCCGCTCAGTCCAGAACGAGACGGGCCGCGAACCTTCACGGTATTGGATTCGAATGTCGGGGCTCGGGCTGGTGGCAATTCGATGTGGCGCGGGGCATAGGGTGATCGGGACCCGATCCCGATAATCGAAGAGGACAGCCCATGAGCAGCAAGCCGGAAATCGAGTTCCAGGATGGCCCCGCCCCCGTCGAGCTCGTGATCAAGGACCTCGTCGTGGGCGATGGCGCCGAGGCCAAGCCGGGCGACACCGTCGATGTCCACTACGTGGGTGTCGAGTTCGACAGCGGCGAGCAGTTCGACGCCTCCTGGGACCGCGGCGAGTCCATCACCTTCCCGCTGCGCGGCCTGATCCAGGGCTGGCAGGACGGCATTCCCGGCATGAAGGTCGGCGGCCGCCGCCAGCTCACCATCCCGCCGAAGCTGGCCTACGGCGAGTCCGGCGGCCACCACCTGTCGGGCAAGACCCTGGTCTTCGTCATCGACCTGCTGGACGTCCTGAACTGACCGACGCCGAGTCGGTTGCGAGCAACGTGCCCGCCCGCGCTGAAAAGCGCTGGCGGGCACGTTTTTTCGCGGTGGGGTCAGACCTTGACGACGATGGTGCTCAGGATCTTGTCGGCGAAGGTCTGGCGTTTGGCGTCCCAGAGCGGCCAGAGGAATCCGATGTAGCAGGGCAGGGCGTCGACGACGTGGCAGATGCGGCGGACGAAGGCCATGCCGAAGCCCAGCGGCTGTCCGTCGGCCTCGCGAACCAGCCTGATGCCCAGCATCTTCTTGCCCGGGGTCTGGCCGGTCTTGCCCTCCAGATAGATGAGGTAGAACCCCACGACCAGGCCGTAGAGCACGCCCAGCGCGATGAGCGCGATGCCCGCGCCGGACAGGCCGCCCGAACACGAGGTGCTGTAGGAGGTGTCGGTATGTTCGGTGACGCAGTCCGCGTCCTTGAAGCCGATGGCGAAGCCGATGCCGTAGAGGATGAGCACGGGCAGGCTCGCGATCAGGAAGTCGACGATGTAGGCCCCGACCCGGGCGCCCCAACTGGCATAGGGCGGTTGGGGATACGCCCCGTAACCGGGTGCGGGCTGATAGCCGTAGTCGACCGGCTGTCCGGGATAGCCGCCGGGCGGGGGCGGCTGTCCGTAGCCGGGGGGTGGCTGCTGACCGTAGCCGGGCTGTTGCGGTTGCTGCGAGTAGGGATCGTTGCCGTACGTCATCGGATCCTCCCCTGGGGGATGCGGGGGTATTGCCCCCGCATTGTCTCCTGAATTACGAACCCACGACGGCATTCATGATGGTTCCCGCGCTGGTCGCGGTGGCGCCGCCCATCATGGCGTTGGCGATCATCTTGGGTGAGGCCGAGCCGCCGCCCCACTTCTCCCAGGCGAAGCGTCCGCCGCCGTAGGTGATGGCCGCGATGCCGGACATCTGCACGAACCAGGTGAAGTAGTGGAACATCTTCATCATCTTGTCCGCCATGGGCGGGGTTTCCGCGGTGGGATTGCCAATCTGGGCGAGAACCGTGCCGTACATGTCGTGCGCGGCCATCAGCATGCTCACGATCGTTTCCTCTCCGGTACCGGGGCGCTGGGTGGAGCCAGGGAGCGGTTAGAGCGGACGAGCTTTCGAAACGGGTCGATTAGAGCAATTCGGGCACAGTCTAACCGGGTGAATCGCCGATCGTTGCTGATTGTTTGCGAACGTTATTTGCGAATGATGTCGACGGGGTCGGTCAGGGCCGCCGAAATGGTCACTTGCTGTGGAACTCCGAACTGCGGCAGCGACCCCAATGCCTGATTTGTCTGATTGCCCAGGGTTTTGGTGACCGCCTGCAACTGCGTGACACCACCGGTGAGAGCCTGCAGGGCCGCGGTCAGCTGGGTGCCGGCCTGATCGGCGATGGCCGGAATCTGCTGCGCCAGCGACGCGCCCTGATTCAACTGCGCGCTGGCGTCATTCAGCTTGGTGGCGGCGTCGCGCAGCAGCTGCCCGACCTTGGCATCCGGAGTGACTTGCGTTCCGGTCAGATTGGCGAAGCCGCTCAGCTGGGCATCGGCCTGGTTGGCGATGTTCTGTAGCGCCCGCAGCTGGGTGATAACGCTGGCCAGCTGCGGATCATTCGCGAACGGTAGCGCTTGCAGCAGCGGAACGACGAGATTGAGCCCGCCCGCCAGCGTGTCCGCCGACTGCGTCACCTGTCCCATGGTGACGCCGGTCGAATCCAGCGCCGTGGCAAGCTGATTCGCCTGCGTGGTGGCCGCGGACAGCGTCGAATTCAACGCGTCGATGCCGGAGGTCAGCTGTCCCGCACCGGCTTTGGCCTGGTTCAGGAAGCCCATCATCTGATCCGCGCCGCCGGAGAACTGCGACGCGCCGTCCGCGGCGGCCTGCACGCCCGCGCTGAGCAGCTGCGAGGTGCCCGCGATCTGGGAGACCTGCAGGCGTGCGGTGTTCATGGTCGCGAACATGGTGTCCAGCCCGGCGGCGCTGATCTTCTTGGTCACCTCGTTCACCGCGTCATTGACCAGGTTCGCGTCGGCGCGCCGGTGGGTGTCCACGGTGACCTGCGCCTTGACCGGCTTGGCGGTGGCCAGCGACTTGATGTCGGCGGTGAGGTCGGCGGGCAGGGTGACGACGGCGGCGTAGTCCTTGGTGTCGGCCTCGGCCACCACGTCCCAGCGCCGGGTTCCGCTGTCCTGCAGCTCCTTCGCGATGCGCGCCCCGAGCGGCCCGCTGTCGTCGTTGACCAGGGCCACCGCGGTGGGCGCGGAGCGCAGCCGCAGGACACTGAGGGTGCCCGCGGTGACCGCGGCGGCGAGCAGCAGGACGATCAGGACCCAGCGGGTGCGTTTTCCGAACACCATAAAGACCGTAGAGGCCCTGATTGGCGCTACCTCTGATGGTTGTCTGAGAGTGCGGTAAAGACCGGTCGATCCGGAAGCTCCAGCACCAGCCGCACGCCACCCAGCCCGCTGTCCTCGAAATAGGCGCGTCCGCCGTGCAATTGGGCCTGCTGCGCGACCAGTGCCAGGCCCAGACCGGATCCGCCCTTGGCCGCCCTGCTACCCCGGACGAAGCGCTCGAACACCGCCTCGCGCTCGTCGGCGGGCAGTCCGCGGCCATTGTCGTCCACGGCGATCACGATGAACCCGTCGCCGCGGCGGTGCGCGGACAGGACGGCCTCGGTGGCCCCGCCGTGTTTGACCGAATTGGTGAGCGCATTGTCGATCGCCAGCCGCAGCCCGGTGGGCAGGCCCCGGGTGACCAGTTCGGTGTCGGAGTCGATGTGCACCTTCAGCTGCGGGAAGTGCCGCATGGCGTCGTGGGCGGCGGCGTCGCAGAGCTCGGCCACATCGGTGCTCACGTGATCGCGTTCATTGGTGAGGTCGCCCGCGGCCAGCCGCTCCAGCGCCGCGAGGGTGGTCTCCACCCGGTTCTGCCCGCGCTGCAGATCGGTGAGGATCTCCCGGCGCTGTTGCTCGCTCAGATCGAGGGTGCTGAGCACCTCGAGATCGGTGCGCATGGCGGTGAGCGGGGTGCGCAGCTCGTGCGCGGAGACCGCGGCGAAGTCGCGGGCGGTCTCCAGGGCGGCGGCCGTCTCGATCTGCGCCCGATCCACCCGCTCCAGCAGGGTATTGACCGCCTCGGCGAGCTTGTCGGCCTCCTTCACGCCCGAACCGTCCACCGTCAGCGTGCCGGTCTCGCCATTGGGACCGCGCTCGTCGAGGGCCCGGGGGAGTTTCACGATGGGTCGCACCGCACGCCCGCCGAGCAGCCAGCCCAGTCCGGCCGAGGCCGTCACCGCCAGCCCCGCGGCCAGGTACACCCAGCGCCGCTGCTCGTTGATGGTCTTCTCGGTCTGGTTGGTCGGAATGCCGAGGGACACAACGCGTCCCGTCGGCTGTGCTTCGGTGGTGGTGAGCACCCGGTAGGTATTGCCGTCCACGATGACGGTGGCATTGCCGACCGGCAGCGGCGGCAGTCGCACCGGGGTGCTGGCCAGGGAGCCGTCCGCATTGCGGACCGTCAGCGCCATTTCCTTGTTGGGCGCGAGCAGATCGACCACGTCGACGGCGAAGATCGGCTGGATGAGCACCAGCCGCGACACCATCGACAGCTGCTGATCGGCCTGCGCCAGATTGCTGCGGCCGATCGCGTAGATGGTGATCCAGCTCAGAATCGCCACGATGATGGTCGCGCCCAACGCGGCCGCGGCGGCGACGCGCAGGCGCAGCGTGTAGGACCAGCGGCGCGGACGCAGCCCGGGCGCGGGCTCGGGAATCACCGGGCGCACGGCTATTTGGGTGCGCGCAGGATGAATCCCACGCCGCGAATCGTGTGCAGCAGGCGCGGGGTGCCGTCGACCTCGAGTTTGCGTCGCAGATAGCCGACGAAGACGTCGACCACATTGGTGTCGGCCGCGAAATCGTAGCCCCACACCAGTTCCAGCAGGCGTTCGCGGCTCAGCACCACCCCGGCGCTGCGGGCCAGCGTGGACAGCAGCTCGAATTCCCGCTTGGTGAGCTCGATTTCGGTGCCGTTCAACAGGGCGCGATACCCGGCCACGTCGACTTCCAAGGGGCCCACCGTGATCGCGCCCGGGATGGCCGAGGCCGGGTGGTCGGTGCGCCGCCGTAGCAGCGCCTTGATGCGGGCCACCAGTTCGGCCAGCACGAACGGCTTCACCAGATAGTCGTCGGCCCCCGATTCCAGGCCCGCGATCCGGTCGTCGACCGAACTGCGCGCCGACAGCACGCAGATCGGCACCTCGTTGCCCATCGCGCGCAGCGCCGTGACCACGCCCGCGCCGTCCAGCACGGGCATGTTCATATCGAGCACCACCGCGTCGGGCGCGGATTCATTGACGCTGCGCAGCGCCGCAGCGCCGTCCCGGGCGATCACCACCCGGAAACCCGACAGCCGGAGCCCGCGCTCAACCGATGCGAGCACGTCCTCGTCGTCGTCGACGACCAGGACTGTAGGTACCGCTGTGTCCAATTTGCCCTCCGCTTCGCTCCGGGCGGGTTCGCGGCCCTGAAGGTCTCGTTCTTCCCTCCTCCGCTCCTCCGCTTCGCTCCCCCCGCTCCGTCAGTCCAGAACGAGACGGGCCGCGAACCGGGGAGTGTTGCTCTCCCAGTATCGCGGCTCTGAGCTCAGTAGTTGTGGCAGGAGTCGGCGACCTGCTGGATCGCGGCGGCGATTCCACCGGCGCGCGGGTCGGCGGCGGCCTGGTTGGCGGCGTCCGGATTGTCCTTCAGGTACTGGTCGAGTTCGGCCTGGCGCTGGGCGGGGGAGAGGTCGAACTTGGCCTTCAGTTCGGCCTTGGTGTCGGGGTTCGCGTCCAGGAACGAGGCCAGGGCCGGGGCCTTGTCGTGCAGGGCGGCGTCGACCTGGGCGAAGCTGCAGGTCGAGTTCAGCAGCGGCGCAACCAGATCCGCCGGGGCGGCGGAGGCGGTGGCGGGTGCGAGGGCCAGGGCCACCGCGGCGACCGCGCCGGCCCCGAAGAGCACACCAGCGCGGCGATTACGGACGAAGCTCATTCATCAGCCTTCCGGAGTTCGGCGGCGGGCCTGATCGGCCCGCGCCCGCTCGACGCTAAACCACCCGGTTGGGACCGCGATGAGCGCTTTCTGAAAAGACTCTGAGGCTAGCTCGAAACGGCCGAATCCCCGCTCGGCGCGGCCGGATCCGCACCCCGGTCCAGCAGGGCCGGGTCGATGCGCTGGATCGGCATGGTGGCCGCGGTGGCAGCCTCGGCGGCGGCGATTCGCTCCTTGTCCTCCATCAGGGTGACCGCGTCGCGGATCTGCTTCTCCAGGGTGGGGAGCATGGCGGCGTCGTCGATGGTGGGCGGCACCTCGTAGGCGTCGCCCGCCGCGATCTGACGCATGGTGCGGCGCAGGATCTTCCCCGAGCGGGTCTTGGGCAGGCTGGTGACCGCGACCACGTCGTAGAGGGTGGCGATGGCGCCGACCCGTTCGCGCACCCGCTCGATGACCTCGGCCCGCAACCGTTCCGGCTCGATGTCGACGCCGGTCTTGAGCACCACGTAGCCGATGGGACGCTGGCCCTTCAGCTCGTCGGGGATGCCGACCACCGCGGTCTCGGCCACCACCGGATGCCCGGCGATGGCCGCCTCGATGCCGCCCGCCGAAAGCCGGTGACCCGCCATATTGATGACATCGTCGCTGCGGCCCAGGACGAAGAGATAGCCGTCCTCGTCGAAAAAGCCGGAGTCCCCGGTCAGAGAGTGGCCGGGATAGGCGGACAGATAGGAGCGCTCGAAGCGGGCGTCGTCGCGCCACAGCGTGGTCAGCGTCCCGGGCGGCAGCGGCAGCCCGATGACGATGTTTCCTTCTGTATTGGGGGCGACCGCATTGCCTTCGGAGTCCAGCACCCGCAGCCGGAAGCCGGGCACCGGCACCGAGGCGGAACCGGGCTTGATCGGAAGCTGCTGGAGCCCGAGCGGATTGGCACAGATCGGCCAGCCGGTCTCGGTCTGCCACCAGTGATCCACCACCGGGCAGTCGGGCCGATCGGCGAGCAGGGTGTCCACCGCCCACTCGTAGGTGGCCGGGTCCAGCCGCTCGCCCGCGCAGAACAGCGCCCGCAGCGTGGACAGGTCGTGGCGGTGCGCGGCGGCGGCGTCCGGATCGGCGCGGCGGATGGCCCGCAAAGCGGTTGGTGCGGTGAACATCACGTCCACCTTGTAGTCGTCCACCAGGCGCCAGAAGGTCCCGGCGTCCGGGGTCCCGATCGGCTTGCCCTCGTAGAGGATGGTGGTCGCCCCGACCAGCAGCGGCGCGTAAACGATGTACGAATGCCCCACCACCCAGCCGATATCGGAGGTGGTGAGCATGGTCTGGCCCGGGCCGACCTCGTAGATATTGCGCATGGACCAGGCCAGCGCGACCGCGTGCCCGCCGTTGTCGCGCACCACGCCCTTGGGCTTCCCGGTGGTGCCGGACGTATAGAGGATGTAGAGCGGATCGGTCGCGGCCAGCGAAACCGGTTCGGCCGGTTGCGCTCCGGCCATGGCCTCGTCCCAGTCGACCCAGTGGGCGGCGACGGTCTCGGCGGAGGCGGGCAGGTGCTCGGTGGCGGCCTGCTCGGCGGGAAAGCGGATGGTGGGGAAGCCGTCGCGCTGCTTGACCAGCACCGTGCGGGGCGCGGTGGTCTGCGCGATATCGAGGGCGGCCAGCACGATCGGCGGGTATTCGATGCGGCGGCCGGGTTCCAGTCCGCCCGAGGCCGTGATGATCAGCACAGGTTCGGCATCGTCGATGCGCGCGGCCAGTTCGTGCGCGGCGAACCCGCCGAAGACCACCGAGTGCACAGCGCCGATGCGGGCGCAGGCGAGCATGGCCACAACGGCTTCCGGGATCATCGGCATATAAATGACGACTCGATCACCGGTCTTGACGCCCAATCGCAGCATGGATCCGGCAAATCGGGCTACTTCATCCAGCAACTCCCGATATGTGTAGATCCGCCTGGACCCGGTCATAGCGGAGTCGTATATTAGGGCCGGTTGATCGGCGCGACCCCCCTCCTGACCGCCGGAAGAGCCGTCCGGGGTTGTGATCTCGCGCACATGACGATCCAGCGCGTTGTAGGAGGTGTTGAGGCGAGCGTCGGGAAACCAGCGCGCCGTCGGACGGGCCGCGGTATCGAGAATCTGGGTGGGAGGCACATCCCAGCTGATGGATTCGGCCGCGCTACGCCAGAACTCCGAGGGGTCGACCAGGCTCAGTTGATAAGCCGGTCGGTACTCCTGCTTCGCGTTCAACCCGGTGACTCCCTAGCTCCGCCATGTGTCCTTGAGATGCGCTGAGATGCCCGCCTCGATAGATCGACCTGATTGTGGCAGACTTCACGCGACGTCCGGGCGGACGCCGCGACCTTTGATTTTGCCTGCAAACGGCAGGTCAGGGACCGGTGGTTGCCAAGAGGTCACACAAGAAGTTATTGATCCGTTAGAATCGCATGTCACATATTTCGGCCGTCATGGACGCAATTTCTCGGCCAGCCGCAGTTCTCGGTCAGCTCTGCCTGTCGAGCCCAGCGTGCGATCGCGGAGGCTCGCTGATGGCGCGTGGCTGGGGCCAGTTTGGAAAGTGAGTGGGAGATGCGTGACGCCGCTAGGTCCGGCAGCAATAAGCGCTGGGCGCTGAGCAACTGGGACCTGCGATGGAAGGTTACGGCGGTCCTCGCCGTGCCGCTGTTGGTCGCCGTTGTGCTGGGAGCGTCCAGGATCTCGGCGGAATTCGCCGATTCGAGCCGACTCTCGACGGCGACCGACCACGTCGGGGTGATCCCGGCCATCACCGGTCTCAGTGCTGACGCGGCGCAGGTCGCGGGTGGACAGATGGTCATGCTGGGCCCGACCCAGTCGCTGACCTCCGACCCCGAACTCGCGCAGTTGGATACGGCGATCTCCTTCGCCGAGCGGGCCGCCTCGCGGCTCAGTGACATCCCCAGCGCCCGCCAGGCGCTGGACGAGATGATCGTGGGCGCCAAGGCCATCCGGTCGCAGGGCCTGGCCCCGTCCAAGTCGATTCCCGACAGCGTCGCTCAGGTCGAGCGGATCCGTGGCAACAGCGTCAAGACCGTCGAGAACATCGTCTCGACGATCGCGGACAAGAACGTGGACCAGTCCAAGCTGCGCCTGGTCGACTCGCTGAACTCGCGCTGGATGCTGTTCAACGAGGTCGCCGGCATGGCCGAGGCCCTACGCAACAATCCCAAGGAGGGCCTCAAGGACATCCAGATCGGCGTCAATACCGAGCGGCAGATGCTGGCCGTGCTCGCGCATCGCTTCGCCGACGGCGACCCGATCATCGCCGACCTACAACGCGGCGCCGACACCCGGGTGCAGCTGGTCAACGGACCGCAGGCGCAGGCCGGTCAGCTGCCGATCGCGGAGCTGAAGGACTCGCTGGTCGCGAGCATCAACAGCTATCAGACCATCGCCACCAACGCGACCAAGGACATCGTGTCCCGAGTCGATGATCTGGCTGCCACCGCCCGCAAGGACGCCATCCAGTACTCGATCATCGTCATCGCCACCATCCTCGGCGCCATGGCGCTGGCCGTGCTGATCGCGCGCGCGATGATTGTCCCGCTGCGCCGTCTGCGCCTGGCCGCCCTGCGCGTCGCCGAATACGACCTCGGCCAGGAAGTTTCCTCGCTGCGTGAGGGCGCCGACCCCGAAGACGTTCCGCTGGAACCGATGCCGGTGCACACCGACGAGGAGATCGGCCAGCTGGCCCGCGCCGTCGACGACATCCACGGTCAGGCGCTGCGCCTGGCCGCCGACCAGGCTGCCATGCGTACCCAGGTCAACGACATGTTCGAGACCCTGGCCCGGCGCTCCAAGTCCCTTGTCGACCATCAGCTCTCGCTCATCGAGGCGATGGAGTACGACGAGAAGGACCCGCGCCTGCTCGAGAACCTCTTCCGCCTCGACCACCTCGCCGCCCGTATGCGGCGAAACGGCGACAACCTGCTGATTCTGGCCGGCACCAAGCAGCGCCGGACCAAGTCCGCGCCGGTCGAGATCGCCGACGTGCTGCGCGCCGCCATCTCCGAGGTGGAGGACTACGAACGCGTCAAACTGGGTGCCACCCCGCGTGGTTCGCTCGTGGAACCGGCCGCCTCCGACCTCGCGCACCTGTTCGCCGAGCTCCTCGACAACGCGCTGCGCGCCTCTCCGCCGGAGACCGACGTCAAGTTCACCTTCGCCCAGGCCCACGATCAGGGTCTGCTGATCGAGGTCGCCGACCGCGGCATCGGTATGCCCCCGGCCGAAATGGCCGAGATCAACCGGCGACTGGAGGCCGTGGCCGAGGTCGGCCCGGACACCGCGCGCCACATGGGTCTGTTCGTGGTCGGCCGCCTGGCCGAGCGCCACGGCCTGACCGTGCGCCTGCGCCCGACCGTCGACACCGCCCGGGATCCGGGCGTGACCGTCACCGTGCACGTGCCCAAGCCGCTGATCGTGTCGGCGGGCGGGGCCATCTCGGTGCCGCCGCAGCCGCAGGACGCGCCGCAGCGCCCGCAGCCGGCTCCGGCCGCGCAGGGTGCTGGCAACCAGGCCGGTACGCCGTCCTCCATGCAGATGCGCGCGGTCACCCGCACGGCGACCGGCAATGTCATGGTCACCGTGGATCCCGGTGTGAGCGGGCCGATTCCGGCGGGCACGACAGGCGGTGCCGCCCCGACCCCGGCCGCGGCCAGTGCTGCCACCGGTCTGCCCACCAGGCAGCCGGGTGCGCCGGTGCCCGGTGGGCTGCCGACCCGCCAGCCGGGCGTGAACGGCCCGACCATCAAGCACACCGTGTCCGCCCCGGGTGGGGCGAGACCCGGCGGACTACCCCAGCGGGATCCGGGCGCGCACGGTCCGGCCGCGCCCTCGGCCCAGCCGGGTGCGAATCTCCCGCAGCGCGGTCCGGGCGAGGCTCCGGCACAGCCGCGAGGTGGCCTCGCCGCCAATATGCTCAAGCGACAGGGTGCTCCGGGCGGCATGCCGCCGCGACCGGGCGCCCCGGGGGAGCCGGGGGCCGCGCAGCGCGGTCCGGAAGCGCGGGGAGGCGGAGCGCAGGGGGGATTGCCGCAGCCGGGTCAGTCCGGTGCGATGCCGCAGCGCAACCCCTCGGTCGGTTTGCCCCCGCAGGCGCGGGGAGGCGGAGCGGATGGCGCGGCCGGTGGTCAAGCGCTGGGTGGTGGAGCGACGCAGTGGGATTCGGCCGCCGGTGGTCTGCCGCCGGGTGCTCTGCGTGAGCCGGGTGCCGGTGGTCTGCCGACCCGTCAGCCGGGAACCAATGGCGCACCGGGCCGGGAGTCCGGCCTGGGGCAGCCGCAGCGGCCCGCCCCGGGCACCAACGGTGCACCGCAGCGGGACTCGGGCGCGACTCGTCGGGAGCCCGCGGCCGGTGGTTTGCCGCAGCGGGATTCGGCCGCGGGTGGTTTGCCGCCGCAGGTGCGGGGAGGCGGAGCGGAGCCGGGTGCCGGTGGGCTGCCGACCCGTCAGCCGGGAACCAATGGCGCTCCGCAGCAGTCGGCGCGGGGTGGCGGAGCGGCGCAGCGTGGTGCCGCCGGGCCGCAGGATTCGGACAAGCCGGGTCTGCCGCAGCGGGACGCGATTCCGCCGCGCGACGGCCAAGCGCGGAGTGGCGGAGCGACGCAGCGTGGTGCCGCCGCGGGCGGTCACGCGCTGGGTGGCGGAGGGGCGCACCGGGACGCGAGTAATGGACTGACGCAGCAAGCGCGGGGAGGCGCAGCGGGTTCCACGGGCGCGGATCCGTTGTCGGGTGGCCTGACCCAGCGTGACCCGCTGGCCGGAGGTCTGCCCCAGCGCGGTGCCGCCGGTGGCCTGCCCCAGCGTGATGCGGGTAGTGGTCTGCCGCAGCGTGACGCGGGTATCGGTCTGCCGCAGCGGGACTCCGCCGGTGGCTTGCCGCAGCGCGGTGCGCCCAAGCCGGATCCGCTGTCGGATCCGATACCGCTGGGAGGTGGCTTGCCGCAGCGGGATCCGCTGAGTGGCCCGCTCTCGCAGCGCGATCCGCTGGGTGGTGCGCCGGTGTTGCCGCAGCGCGGCTCGACCGGTCTGCCGCAGCGCGATCCTGGTTCGGTGCTCCCGCAGCGTCCGTCGCCGATTCCGGGTGTCGGTCTGGCGCAGGGTGGTGGAGCGACGCAGAATGGCGTCGATGACGTCAAGGAGCCAGGACGCCACAGCTTCCGTTCCAACCCGCAGAAGGCGGCTTCGTTCTTCCAGACGCGGTTGCAGCCGGCCGATGCGCCCGGCGACGCCATCATGGGCGGCACGCCGATTTTCGCTGAGATGATGTCGGCGTGGCTTTCGGATCCGAACGCGGATCGGTCCCAGGTCGCCGCTTCCTTCGAATCCCCGGGCGACGAGGGCTGGCAGGCCGCACGGCGCGCCATCGAGTCCACGCCGGACAAGCGCACGGCAGCCGGTCTGCCGCAACGCGATCCGGGTAACCGTCTGGTGCCGGGCGGTGTCAACGGAAACGCTGACAAGGCGGCCCATCGGGACCCAGAATCCATCAGGTCAAGTCTGAGTCGTCACCAGCAGGGCGTCCGGGATGGCCGCGCTATGAAAGCTATGAACCTAACCGGAGATAAAGGAGACCGATGAACCCCGATCTAGGTGGTACGAAGCGTCAGCTGGATTGGCTGGTTTCGAACTTCGCCAATGAGGTTCCCGGCGTTGCGCACGCGGTCCTGGTATCCGCTGACGGCCTGCTGATGGCCGCGAGTGCGCAGCTGCCCGTGGACCGTGCCGAACAGCTGTCCGCGGTGACCGCGGGGCTCGCGAGCCTCTCGGTGGGTGTGTCGAACTTGTTCGAGGGCGGCACCGTGTTGCAGTCGGTGGTCGAGATGGAACACGGCTACCTGCTGCTCATGGCGGTCGGTGACGGCTCTTACCTGGCGGTACTGACGAATACGTCGTGCGACATCGGCCAGGTGGGCTACGAAATGGCGTTGTTGGTCGAGCGCGTGGGCCAGACAGTTCAGGCCACACCTCGCGTCACGATGGGTTCCTGATGGCGGGATGGACATAGACAACGAACGCGTTGGGAGCGCCGAGCCGAGCCTGGTTCGCCCCTATTCACTGACGGCCGGTCGCACCCGGCCGAAGGTGGAGCTTGCCCTGGAGGCGCTCGTCGCATCGCATCCGGTCGCCCTAGAGCGGCAGTTCGAACTCACCAATATCGAGACGTCAATCGTGGAGTTGTGCAGAGAATCGCCGTCGGTTGCCGAAGTAGCCGCGCGCCTGGGCATTCCGCTCGGGGTGGCGCGGGTGCTGGTTGCCGACCTCATCGATGCAGGCCATGTGCGGGTATCGGCGACATTGAAAGACGATTCCAGCGACGATGAACGTCGCGAGCTGATCGAAAGGGTTCTCAGTGGACTCCGGCGTATTTGATTCGACGACACAGGTCGACACGCGCACCAGCAAGCCTACGTCGGCCAAGATCGTCGTGGCCGGTGGTTTCGGTGTCGGCAAGACCACCCTGGTCGGTGCCGTGTCGGAGATCGTTCCGCTGCGCACCGAGGCTTTGGTGACCAATGCCAGTGTGGGCGTGGACTCCCTGACCGGGGTCCCGTCGAAGGCCACCACCACGGTGGCCATGGACTTCGGCCGCATCAGCCTGGCCGACGACCTGGTGCTGTACCTGTTCGGCACGCCGGGCCAGTACCGCTTCTGGTTCATGTGGGACGACCTGATCAAGGGCGCCATCGGCGCGGTGGTGCTGGTCGACACCCGCCGGCTGGAGGACAGTTTCGCCGCCGTCGACTACTTCGAGGCGCGCAACCTACCCTTCCTGGTGGCCATCAACGAATTCGATGATGCGCCACGGTATCCGGTCGAGGACATCCGCCAGGCCCTGGCGGTGCCCGCGGACGTGCCGATCCTCTCGATCGACGCCCGCCGCCGGGAGCCGGTGAAGGGCGCGCTGGTCGCGGTCACCGAGTACGCACTCCGCAAGGTCGTACAAGGCTACTGACACACGCGGTAATCGGCGTCGACTGTAGCGACGCCGACTATCGATATGCTCGGCCCAGACCCACCCTCTGGTTCGCGGCGCGTCTCGTTCTGGACTGAGCGGAGCGGGGGAGCGGAGGGAGGGAAGAACGAGACCTCCAGCGCCGCGAACCCGCCCGGAGCGAAGCGGAGGGCAAATTGGGCACAGCGCGGGAATTGCTCGGCGAATTGCTGGATCCCGGTTCCTTTGTGAGCTGGGATCGGCCACCGGTCGTGGTGGCGGCATCGCTCGAGTATCAACGTGAGTTGCTGACTGCTGCGGCAACGGCGGGCACCGATGAAGCGGTGCTCACCGGGGAGGGGTTGCTGCGCGGACGGCGGGTTGCCGTGATCGCGTGCGAATTCGCGTTTCTCGCGGGGTCGATCGGTGTGGCCGCGGCCGAGCGCATTGTGACGGCGGTGGAGCGGGCGACCGAGCTGGGGTTGCCGCTGCTCGCCTCGCCGACCTCCGGTGGCACCCGAATGCAAGAGGGCACAGTCGCTTTCGTGCAGATGGTGAAGGTTGCCGGGGCGATCGCGGCGCACAAGGCGGCGGGGCATCCCTATCTGGTGTATCTGCGCGATCCGACCATGGGCGGGGTGTTCGCGTCGTGGGGGTCGTTGGGGCACATGACTTTCGCCGAACCGGGCGCACTGGTCGGTTTCTTGGGGCCGCGAGTGTACAAGGCGCTCTATGGAAAACGATTCCCCGAGGGCGTGCAGACCGCCGAAAACCTTTACCGCAATGGTGTTATCGACGGCGTGGTGCCGGTGCCGGTCTTCCGCCGCATCGTGCACCGGGCGCTGACCGTGTTCTGTGACAACCCGGTGCCGCTACCCGAGAACCGCGGTGGCCCAACGCCTCCCGCGTCCGGCCGGGGTTCGTTCCTGGCGGGTCCCCAGGAACGCGGCGGCCCGGCCGTGCGTGACACCACCGAGGTGATTGCCTGGCAGACGGTGCTGATCTCCCGGCGTGGGGACCGCCCGGGCATTCGCGAATTGCTGCGCCACGTCAGCGACCGAGTTCCGTTGTCCGGCACTGGACAGGGCGAGCTGGATCGCACGGTCGTGCACGCGCTGGCTCGCTTCCGCGGTCAGCCCTGCGTGGTCTTCGGGCACGATCGGGCCGGTGCGTCGCCCGAACACACCATGGGCCCGGCGGCCCTGCGGGAAGCGCGCCGCAGCATGCATCTGGCCGCGGAACTCCGGGTCCCGCTGGTGCTGGTGATCGATACCGCGGGTGCGTCGCTGTCCCGCGAGGCGGAGGAACGCGGCCTGGCTCCCGAGATCGCCCGCTGCCTGTCCGATCTCGTCACCCTGGACACGCCGACCGTATCGGTGTTGCTCGGGCAGGGCAGCGGCGGCGGCGCGCTGGCTCTGCTGCCCGCCGACCGGGTGCTGGCGGCGGCCAATGGCTGGCTGGCTCCGCTGCCGCCGGAGGGCGCCAGCGCCATCGTTCATCGCGACACCGGCCATGCCCCGAGATTGGCCGCGGCCCAGCGCATTCGCGCGGTGGACTTGGAGGCCGACGGCATCGTCGACCGCATCGTCCACGAATTCCCGGATGCCGCCGAGGAACCGGTGGACTTCGCGCTGCGCATGGTCGAGGCGATCGCCGAGGAGCTGGCGGGGTTGACCGCTCAGCCCATGGCGAAGCTAGCCGCGCAGCGACACCGGCGTTACCGCCGACTGGGTCTCCCATCCTGATCAGCCGAAAAACATTGCACGCTGAGAGTTAACTGACCTGTCCCATTTGCTACGGTCGGAATGGTGACGTACCGCAGTGAGACCAGCGCAATCCCCGCGATCGTCCTGGGTGACGGCCAGGTCATGCCGAAGCTCGGGTTCGGCGTGTACAAGGTTGCCGGGGACGAGGCCGCCGGGACCATCTCGACCGCCCTGGAACTCGGCTACCGCAGTATCGACACCGCTTCCTTCTACGGCAACGAGGACGCCGTGGGCCGCGCGGTCCGGGAATCGGGCCTGCCCCGCGATGAGGTCTTCGTCACCACCAAGCTGTGGAACGCCGACCACGGCTACGACGCCGCCATGCGCGCCTTCGACGCCAGCCTGGAGCGACTGGGCCTGGACACCATCGATCTCTACCTGATCCACTGGCCGCTGCCGTCGGCCGATCTCTACGTCGACACCTTCCGCGCGCTGCAGGCGCTCAAGCGGCAGGGCCGGGTGGTCTCGATCGGTGTCTCCAACTTCACCCGGGCGCAGCTGGAGCGGGTGATCGCCGAGACCGGCGAGGTCCCGGCCATCAATCAGGTTGAGCTGCACCCGTATTACGCGCAGTCCGAGCTGCGGGCCTTCCACGCCGCGCACGGCATCGTGACCGAGGCGTGGAGCCCGCTGGGCCGTGGCGCGGAGTTCAACGATTCGGTGGTCATCGCGCTGGCGGACCGGCTCGGCCGGACCCCGGCGCAGATCATCCTGCGCTGGCACATGCAGCTCGGGAATGTGGCGATCCCGAAGTCCATGACGCCCGCGCGGATGGCCGAGAACCTGGCCGTCTTCGATTTCGAGCTGACCGGGCGCGAGATGACCCAGATCGCCGGGATCGACAAGGGCGCGCGCCAAGGCGCGGACCCCGAAACCATGGATATGGACGCGCCGGTCTGAGATCAGGCCGCGGTGCGGGCGGGAATGCCCAGGTAGGAAGTCAATTCGACGGCGGCCGCCCGGCCCGCGCGATTCGCGCCGATGGTGCTGGCCGACGGGCCGTACCCGATCAGATGGATGCGCGGATCGGCGTCGACCTGGGTGGCCAGACGACCGGCCATCTTGATGCCGCCGCCCGGCCCGCGTAGTCGCAGCGGGGCCAGATGGTCGAGTGCGCTGCGGAATCCGGTGGCCCACAGGATGACATCGGCGCGCTGGAAATCGCCGTCGGCCCAACGGATTCCGTCCGGCTCGAGGTGGTCGAACATGGGCTTGCGCGCGAGTACGCCGCGCGCCTCCATGGCCTTGACCCGCGCGTCCTCACGCAGCCCGGTCACCGACACCACCGAGCCGGGCGGAAGTCCGCGCCGCACCCGGTCTTCCACCATGGCCACGGCCGCGCGCCCGTCCTCGGGCGCGAATTGCCCACGGCGGAAGATTGGTTCGCGCCGGGTCACCCAGGTGGTGGTGGTCACCTGCGAAATCTCGTCCAGCAGTTGGATGGCGGTGATCCCGCCGCCCACCACGACCACGTGCCTGCCCTCGAATTCGCCTGCGGTGCGGTAATCGTGGGCGTGCAGCTGGCGGCCCGCGACGGTCTCCGCACCCCGGTAATAGGGAATGAACGGCTTGTCCCAGGTGCCGGTGGCATTGACCAGCCCGCGCACCTTGAGCGTCCGCGCTGGCTTCAGCTCCGCGTGCAGCAGCCCGTCGACCTCCTGGTTCGGGCAGGTCGCGGCGGTGGCGCGGTCGCACACCACGGTCACCGACACCGGCCGGTGCACCCGCAGATCGAAGCGCTGCTCGTACAGGTCGAAGTAGCGCGGCACGGCCGTGGCGGCCTGCACCTGCTCCGATCCCGGCGGCAGCGTCTCGTCGAACGACATCCCGGGAAGATCGTGGACCCGATTGACGTTGCCCAATGTCAGTGAGGGCCATCGGAATTGCCACGCCCCGCCCGGCGCGGGGGAATGGTCGACAATGAGGAAGTCCCGTTCCGGCCGCAAGCCGAGGCGGTGCAGGTGGTAGCCGACCGACAATCCGGCCTGTCCGGCACCGATCACAAGGATGTCGACATCGGGTGTTGCGGTCACGGACCCGACGGTACGCCCACTTAGAGTGAAAGCCGATCATGGCTAGGTAGCGCAGGTGAGTTGGACAGTGGGGAAGGGACAGATGCTCGGAGTCAGCCGCGATGGCGAGGTTGTGACCATCGAACTGCAGCGTCCGGAACGCCGGAACGCCCTGAACGGGGAGCTCATCGCCCGCCTGCGCGCGGCGCTCGAGGAGGCCGCGAAGTCGGCGCGGGTGATCGTGTTGACCGGTCAGGGGCCGATCTTCAGCGCGGGCGCGGATCTGGACGGGGTGTATTCGGACAGCTTCCTCGGGGAACTGCTCGGCATGCTGCGCACCATCGAGACGATTCCGGTGCCGGTCATCGCCGCCATCAACGGTGGCGCGCTGGGCGCGGGCGTGCAGCTGGCGCTGGCGTCGGACCTGCGGGTCATGACGCCGGACTCGTTCATCGCCGTGCCCGCCGCGAAACTCGGTATCTCCGTTGACCGTTGGACGGTGCGTCGACTATCGAACCTGATCGGCCCCGGTCCGGCGCGCACCATCCTGCTGGGCGCGGAGCGGGTCCAGGCCGCGGACGCCTACAACTTCGGCTTCGCCAACAAGATCGGCACGCTGGCCGACGCCCAGGCCTGGGCCAAGCAGATCGCCGAGCTCGCGCCGCTGTCGCTGCGGCACCTGAAGCTGGTCTTCAATGACGACGACACCCGCGGGCCCGACACCGCCGAGCAGAGCGCGGCCCTGGACGCGGCCTGGCAGAGCGGCGACGCGCGGGAGGCGCGTACGGCACGCCAGGAGAAACGGCCCGCGAAGTTCGAGGGCCGATGAACGGGCAGCGCGCGGCCGCGAATACGCGGAAACTGGTGGGTATGGCTGCGGGTGCTTTCGGTATTTCCTGGTTGTTCCGGGCGGCGTGGGGAATCCCCACCGCCATGGGCGCGTCCATTTCCGCGATCGCGCCGACCGCGCACGGGACGAGCGCGTATCGCGATAGGCAGTTTCACAACACCGAGCCGAGCAGTCAGCTCACCGGGTCGCCGGTCGAGCTGATGTATCAGCTGGTCACTCAACGCAATAACGGCCGCCCACCGGGTGAGATCCCGCTGGTGACGCCGGAGTTGCCGCAGCAGGCCGGGGATCTGGCGGTCACCTGGTACGGGCACGCCACCTGCCTGGTGGAGGTGGACGGGTACCGGGTGCTGGCCGATCCGGTGTGGAGCGAACGGGTGTCGCCGTCGCCGCTGGTGGGTCCGGCCCGCCTGCATCCGGTGCCCTCGCCGCTGTCGGCGCTGCCGCCGCTGGACGCGGTGCGCATCTCGCACGACCACTACGACCACCTCGATCGCGAGACGGTGATGGGCCTGGTGGACAGCCAGGACTGCGTGTTCATCGTGCCGATCGGCATCGGCGCGCACCTGCGGCACTGGGACGTGCCCGAGCAGCGCATCGTCGAATTGGATTGGGCCGCTTCGGTTTCGCTGTCGGAGCTGGAGCGCGATCGCGGTGACGGCACCGATCTGGTGATCACCTGCTCGGAGGCGCGGCACTTCTCCGGGCGGGGTCTGGTCCGCAACACCACGCTGTGGGCGTCCTGGTCCATCTCCGGCCCGACCCGGCGGGTCTACTTCGGCGGCGACACCGGCTACACCAAGGCGTTCGCGGAGGCGGGTGCCCGGCTGGGCCCGTTCGATCTGACGCTGCTGCCCATCGGGGCCTACGACCGGCACTGGCCGGACGTGCACATGAACCCCGAGGAGGCGGTGCGCGCCCACGCCGATCTGTGTGTCGGTGACGCAGGTCACGGGTTACTGGTGCCGATTCACTGGGCCACCTTCAATCTGGCCTTCCACGGCTGGTCCGAGCCGGTGCGCCGGCTGGTGGCCGCGGCGCAGTCCGCGCAGACACGAATCGCCGTGCCGAAGCCGGGACAGCGGATCGACCCGATTGGCGTCCCACCACGGGATACGTGGTGGGAAGATGTTCGCCAGTGACCGAAGACCGAGAGTGAAGGAGCAGGGCTGTGGGTTTTGTGGATACGCTCAAGGGACTGGTCGGCAAGAACGCCGAAAAGATCAAGGAAGGCGTCGACAAGGCCGGGCACGCCATCGATGAGAAGACCGGTGGCAAGTTCTCGTCCCAGATCGACAAGGGCGCGGAGGCGGTCAAGAACGCCATTCCGACCGAGGCGGCAGCCGAGGCTCCGGCGGAAGCTCCCGCCGAACCGGCCGCCGAGCCCGCGCCCGCCGAGGCGGCGGCCGAACCGGCCCCGGCGGCGGAACCCGCTCCCGAGGGCGACAAGCCCGCGGAGTAGTCGTACCGGTCGTTCCACGGGCCGTTCGGAAGTGGCGCACAGGCGTCGCTGACCCGAACGGCCCGTTGGCGTTTCGTGTCCCGATTCCGGTGCGGCCCCATCGGGTTCCGCAGAAGGCGCAGGTCTATGGAGCCGTTGTCGGTGGTGGGACATAAACTGCTTTTATGGGGTCCCGCAGGGATTTCGGGGGTATCGAGGTTGGGCTGACCAACCTCGATAAGGTGCTGTACCCGGCCACCGGGACCACCAAGGGGGAGGTCATCGACTATTTCACCGCGATCGCGCCCGCATTGCTGCCGCATATCGCGGAGCGCCCGGTGACGCGCAAGCGGTGGCCCAATGGGGTCGAGGAGCAGTCGTTCTTCGAGAAGAATCTGGCCGAGCACGCGCCGAAGTGGTTGGAGCGCAGGACCGTTCAGCATTCCGATCGGCCGGTGACTTATCCGCTCATCGACAATGTGGCGGGGATGGCGTGGCTGGGGCAGCAGGCGGCGCTGGAACTGCATGTGCCGCAGTGGCGTTTCGACGGGGCCGAGGTCGGGGACATCACGCGGCTGGTGTTCGATCTGGATCCCGGGCCGGGGGCGGGGCTGGCGCAGTGCGCCGAGGTGGCCTTGATGCTGCGGGACGTGGTGCGCGAGGTGGGGCTGAAGGCGTATCCGGTGACCAGCGGCTCCAAGGGGATTCACGTGTACGTGCCGCTGGATCGCCGGCTCGGGCCGAACGGGGCGTCGGCGGTGGCCAAGCAGGTGGCAACCAACCTGCAACAGCTGCGACCGGAACTGGTGACGGCGAATATGTCCAAGGCGATGCGGGATCGCAAGGTGTTCCTGGACTGGAGTCAGAACAATCCGGCCAAGACCACCATCGCACCGTATTCGCTGCGCGGACGGGCCGAGCCGTGGGTGGCCGCACCGCGCACGTGGGAGGAGATCGAGCAGCCGAAGAGGTTGCGGCACTTGCTGTTCGAGCAGGTGCTGCGGCGCTGGGAGGAGCAGGGGGACCTGCTCGCGGGGTTGGACGAGCCGCTGGCGGAACCGGTTCCGGACCGCCTCGACACCTATCGATCCATGCGCGACCCGGCGCGTACGCCCGAGCCGGTGCCGCCGGATCCGCCCACGGCCGGGCCGGGAAACCGGTTCGTGGTGCAGGAGCATCACGCGCGGCGGCTGCACTGGGATCTGCGATTGGAACGTGACGGGGTGCTGGTTTCGTGGGCCGTGCCCAAGGGGCCGCCCACCGATACCGGCGAGAACCGGCTGGCCGTGCACACCGAGGACCATCCGATGGAGTACCTCACCTTTCACGGGTCGATTCCCAAGGGTGAGTACGGCGGCGGGGAGATGACCATCTGGGATACCGGCACCTACGAGACCGAGAAGTGGCGCGACGACGAGGTCATCGTGCGGCTGCGCGGGGAACGGCTCGACGGGCGCTACGCGCTGATCCAGACCAATGCGAATCAGTGGCTCATGCACCTGATGAAGGATCAGCCACTGCCGGAAGGCAATGGGGCGCAGCAGGTTACATCCAAGCGGTCGCCCGCGCCCATGCCGCACGGATTGACGCCCATGCTGGCCACACCGGGTGATGTGACGACGCTCGATGCCGAGCACTGGGCGTTCGAGACCAAGTGGGACGGGTTCCGGTTGATCGCCGAGATCGAGGACGGCGCTGTCACCTTGCGCAGCCGCGCCGGGCACGTGGTCACCGGCAGATATCCCGGGGTCGCGGCGCTGGGCTCCGAATTGGCCGGGCACAGTGCGGTTCTCGACGGTGAGGCGGTGGTTTTCGACGATCACGGCGGCGCGAATCTCGGCCTGCTACGCGAGGATTCGAAGCGGGCGGTCTTCCTGGCCTTCGATCTGCTGTACCTGGACGGCACCTCGCTGGTCCGCAAGCGCTACGACGACCGGCGAAGTGTGCTGGAAGCGCTTGCCGCGCAGGCGCGTTCGCTGATCGTGCCGCAGCAGCTGAAGGGTTCCGGCGCGGAGGCCCTGCGCTACAGCCAGGATCACGGGATGGAGGGGGTGGTCGCCAAGCGGCGCGACTCCGTCTACCTACCCGGGCGGCGCGGCCAGTCCTGGATCAAGACCCGGAACTGGCGCACGCTGTCGGTGGTGGTCGGCGGGTATCGGCGTTCGGAGGTGCGGCAGTTCGCCTCGCTGCTGGTGGGGGTGCCGCACGAGGGGGAGCTGTACTACCTGGGCCGGGTCGGCACCGGATTCAGCGAGCAGGAGATGAGCGAGCTCGCCGACCGCATGCGGCGCACCGAACGCAAGACCAGCCCCTTCGGCAACGAGCTCACCGCCGATGAGCGCAAGGACGCGGTCTGGGTGACCCCGAGACTCACCGGCACGGTCCGCTTCATGAACTGGACCGAGACCGGACGCCTGTGGCATCCGGCCTGGATTCCCAGCTCCGACTGACGTTTTCGGCTAGCTCGTCTTCTCCAGCAGCGGCACGACGGTGTCCACGTCGGTGACGATGGCGTGCCCCTGGAACTCGAATTCCTCCCAGGCGCGCCGTTTTCCGGGTTCGTCGCGCCCGCCGACCGCGTCGTTGACGACGATCGGCAGGAAGCCCAGATCGGTGGAATGGGTGACGGTCGGCGCGATCCCGATCTCGAGGGCCACGCCGACAATGGCGTACGCGCCGATGCCGAGGTCACGCAGGGTGGAGGCCAGCGGCGTGCCCTCGAAGGCCGACATCGTCGTCTTGTCGAACACCACCTCGCCGGGCTGCGGCGCCAACTCCGGAACCAGCTGGAACCCCGGCGTATCCCGTTGCAGGATCGGCACGATCTCGTCGACCGAGCCCACCCCCTGCCAGCTCATCGCCATCCGCAGCGCGAACGTGCCCATCAGCCGCTTGGGCAGGAAGAAGTGCCGCAGAAAGATCACCGGATACCCGCCGCGCCGAGCCGCCTCGACCACCTTCGCGACCCGCTCGGTGATCCGCGCCCCATCCTCCAGCTGCCCGAGCACCCCGACCTGCATGTCATAAACGATCAGCGCCATCTTCTCCGGCGAGCACACATCCTCGAGTGTCTCCGGAATCTCCAGCCCGTTCCCGCGCCGCATAAGCCCTCCGCAATCTCCCTCTGTCCCACCCTCTTTCGCCACCCTACGCCTCACCCGAGCATGATCAGGGAGCTCTCAGCGCGGGAAATCGGACGATCCGCCGCGCCCGGAGCTCCCTGATCCCGAGCCTCACGCGACGGCGCGCTTGGCGGTGCCGGGGTCGGTGACGAGGCCGAATTCGATGAGGGAGGCGGCGGTGTCGAGCAGGGAGTCGGCGACGGGGCGCTGACGCCAGCCGAGTTCGGATTCGATCCTCGCGGCGCTCAGGTGTTCCTCGCGGCCCAGGTAGCGCAGCGCGGTGCGGGCGTCGGCATTGAAGGGGGCGCTCAGGCGGACGAGCCAATCGGGTAGGACGCGGGTCGAGACGCGGTAGCGGCGGGCGAGGATGTGCGCCATGTCCGGGAACGAGATCTGGTCGCCCGCGCAGATGTAGCGGTTGCCCGCGGCCTTCGGGGATTCCATGGCGAGGCGGTGGGCGACGGCCAGGTCGCGGACGTCCACGGTCGCGAAGTTGAGGCGCGGCACCCCCGGCATGCCACCGGCCAGCAGCGCGCGGATGCCGTCGACGGAGGTGCCGATCTCGGGGCGCAGGATCGGCCCGATGATCATGGCCGGATTGATCACGGCCAGTTCGATTTCCGGGTGTTCGGCGACGAAATCCCAGGCGGCGCGCTCGGCCAGGGTCTTGCTCTTCTGGTAGGCGTCGCACGCCGCAAGGTCGGACCAGTCGGCCTCGGTGAGCACGCGGCCCTGATGGCCGGCGTGGATCGCCGCGACCGAGGAGGTGAGGACCACGCGCTCGACCCCGCTCGCGGCGGCGGCGCGCAGCACGCGCCGGGTGCCGTCCACTGCCGGGCGCACCAGCTCGTCCTCGTGCTGCGGCTCGGCCGAGGGGAACGGTGAGGCGGTGTGCACGACGTAGCGGCAGCCCGCGACCGCCTCCGCCCAGCCGGTGTCCGAGCCCAGGTCGGCCTCGACCAGTTCGACGCCGGGCAGGATTCCGGCCACCGCCGCGGCGCGTTGGACGGACCGCACGGTACCGCGCACCCGGTACCCGCGGCCGAGTAGTTCCTGGATGACATGGCCCGCGACGTAGCCGGACGCGCCGGTGACGAGAACGAGATCGGACATGGTCGAACCCCAATCTGAGCAGTGTTTAGAATCTAAACAATGTATAGATTGCGAGGCCGCAGAGCGTCAAGCCCTTACGCTCATCCCATGCCGCCGACCAAGGACCGCTATCACCACGGAGACCTCCGCGAGGAACTACTGCGCGCCTCCCTGCAGCTGATCGAGTCCGAGGGTCTGGCCGCGGTGAGCCTGCGCAAGGTCGCCCGCGAGGCCGGCGTCAGCCCCGGCGCGCCGTACCACCACTTCGCCGACCGGGCCGCCCTGATGTCCGCGCTCGCCGCCCGTGGCTTCGAAATCCTCGGCGCGGCAATGACTTCCGCCCGTGAAACCGCCCCCGACCCCCGCGCCGCCCTGATCGCCATGGCCACCGGCTACGTCGACTTCGCCCGCGACCACTCCGCCTACTTCCGAATCATGTTCCGCCCCGAGCTTTCCCAGCCCGACAAGCACCCCGACACCGAGGCCGCAGGCGATGCCGCCTTCGCCGTCCTCGAAGCCACCGTCGCCGATGCCGTCGCCTCCGGCTTCCTCCCCGCCGCCGACGCCGAAACCATGGCCCTGGCCTGGTGGTCCCTCGCCCACGGCATGGCCTCGCTCACCGTCGACGGCAAATTCGCCCTCCGCGCAACCCAATCCGGCACCACGCCCCAGGCCCTCGCCACCCGCATCACCCGAATCTTCGCCGACCTCATCGACGGCCGGGGAGCGACCGACTAGGGCCGCCCGCGCACATCGAAATCCGGGGTCGTCGGCGAGCGTGTCCCCGCGGCGCCGATCAGCCGCTGACGTGGGCGGTGTTGTCGAGCCACTGCCGGGCGAGAGCGATGTCGCCGTCGACGCTGATGCCGGTGGCCGTGTGGTCGGCAAGGGGGAGTCGTCGGGTCAAGGTCAGCAGCAGCGATTCCGCCGGGCCACTCACCGTCACGTCGGCGGGCTGGGTTCCGGGCCGCCACGTCGCCGCGTCGGGCCGCCGTTCGACGAACCACGCGCCCGTGTCGTCGGCGATGTCGGTGGCCAGCCACTGCAGCCGCTGCCCGCTGCCCCGGAGAGCGTGGGCGGACTCCGGCCGCCGCATCTCCCAGGTGGGGGAGGTGAGCATCGCGAGGTGGTTGGTGATGAGCGCGGCGGCGATCTCGGCATCGATGGCAGCAGGCCGGTCCGCGGCGTTGGCGGCGTCGAAGCCGTGGATCACGGCCTCGTTGAGCATGCTGGACAGCCAGAACCGAGTCCCGGACCGCCCGTCGGCGGCGGGGTTGAACACCGGCGCGTCGAGCGCGTCATCGGAACACGCGTTCGCGACCCGCCGCGCGGACTCCGCCAGCCACGCTTGCCATGCGCCGGGATCGGCGGGGACCTCGGCCATCTCCATGGGCAGCTGCGCGGGTTCGGTGATGCGCTGCTCGATGATCTGCGCAACCCAGTGCTGGCTTTGGCCCACGTGTTCGACCAGATCGGTGATCGTCCATTTCGGCGCGGTCGGCACGGTTGCGTCCGGCCCGGCCGCGGCGGCGGACTCCGCGAGACGCCGAGTGTGTTCGACGATCGCCCGCCGGGTGCGTTCGCTGTTCGGCTCGGTCATGAGATCACCCTTCCGTAGGCCCGTTGCACTCGATATGACCGGCGGCACCCGCCGAACTCATCGGTCCCGCGCCAACTCCCTCAGCCGAATCCGTGCGGCACAACTACTCCCGACGATCGGCCGACACCCCCGGCTGAATATTCGGCCGCGAAGACGGGAATCGAACCCGTGCCTTCCCGTCTGAGCGAATGGTGCTCTACCAACTGAGCTACTTCGCGACCGCTGCCAACCGTAAGCCTTGAAAATCCTTGCGGCAAGGGGATACTCGCGGCACGAGTGGCCAGGGGCCGAACGGTCCTGGCACCCGCACATGGCTGCATATCGCGCTGACCGAATCGGTCGGCGCGGTATGGAGATGGGGGTGACTCGGGTGTGGGGGTATTGCCCGGAGTCTGTGGAGATGTTGAGAGGTCGCGGTGGGGTGGGGGTGGGACACGGCAGACTGGTAGGCGTGACCGATTCGTACCGGATTCGCGGTGGGCTGGCTGAGCAGGTGGGCGCGGCTCGCGGCGGGAAATCCGAGGTAGAGCTGCCCTCGGGGGCTTTGCGGCCGATTGAGCTGGCGGCCGGGGCCGTGTTGGGCGGGGCGACCGTGGCATTGGTGACCGTGGGGTCGCTGGTGCCGTTCGCGGCGGCGCTGCAACTGGTGGCGGCGGTGCCGATGGGGTTGCTGGCGCATCGGAATCGGTTTCGGGTGCAGTTCGCTACGACGGTCGCCGCGACATTGGTGACGTTCGTGGCGGCGGGGTTGTTGTCCGCGGAGAACCTGGTCGGGGTGGCGGTGATCGGCGGGATCATCGGGACGGTCAAGCGCCGGCGGGGTGGGCTGCCCGTGGTGGTGGTGCTGTCGGGGCTGGCCGGATTCGTGATGGCGGCCATGGCGGTGGGGATGTTGCAGGCCCTGTCGCGGTCGCGGCATCTGCTGTTCGACAATCTCCGCAATACCGCCGAGGGGCTGGAAAACCTTGCGGCGCGGCAATCCTCGCTGGAGCCGGTGGGCCGCTGGATCGCGAGCTTCACCGAGACGGTGCTGCACTGGTGGTGGGCGTTCATCGGCGGCGGCATCATCGCGGCAATGGTGGTCAGCGGCATCGTGTCGTGGTTCGTGCTGGGCTCGGTGCTGGATCGGCTGACCTGGCTGCCGGGGCGCAATGATCTGCTGGACGCACCCATCGACGACCGACCGGTTGCTCCGCTACCGGTCACCCTGCGCGGCGTCGCCTTCCGCTATCCAGGGGCGCGCACCGACGCGCTGTCCGGCATCGATCTCACGGTCGCGGTCGGCGAGTTCGTGGCCATCGTCGGCCACAACGGATCCGGAAAGTCCACGCTCACCAGGCTTCTCGCGGGCCGCCCAGCTACCGGCGGAACGGTGACCCGCCCCGGCGCGGCGGGCCTCGGCGTGCGCGGCGGCACCGCCATGGTGCTGCAACGCCCGGAAAGCCAGACCCTCGGCGTGCTCGTCGCCGACGACGTGGTGTGGGGCCTGCCCACCGCCTACGCCGCCACCGTGGATATCGAATCCCTGCTGGCCGAGGTCGGATTGGCGGGCATGGGCGGCCGCGAGACCGCGACCCTGTCCGGCGGCCAGCAGCAGCGGCTCGCCGTGGCCGCCGCCCTGGCCCGGCAGCCCACGCTGCTCATCGCCGACGAGGCCACCTCCATGATCGACCCCGAGGGCCGCCGTGATCTGGTGGCCCTGCTGGCCGCACTGCCCAGACGCCATCCCATGGCGGTTATCCTGGTCACCCATCACGAGGCCGACGCGGCCGCCGCCGACCGCGTCGTCCACCTGGCGGGCGGCCGTTCGGTCGACCATCTCCCCGCCTGGCCGCGTCCGGTCGGCGACCCGAGACGGCGGCCGATGGGCGATCCCATTCTCGAATTGCGCGGTGTCGGGCACACCTACAACCGCGGCACCCCGTGGGAAGCCCCCGCGCTGCACGACGTGGACCTGACTGTCCGCCGCGGCGAGGCCCTGCTCATCGTGGGCGGCAACGGTTCTGGCAAGTCGACCCTGGCCTGGATCCTGGCCGGGCTCACCATGCCCACCGCGGGCAGCTGCGACCTGCGCGAATTCACCAAGACCCGCCCCGTGCACAAGCGAATCGGGGCGGTGCAGCTGGCCTTTCAGCATTCCCGCCTGCAACTGCAACGCCAGACCGTCGGCGAGGAGATCGAGGACTGGGGCGGCCGCGGCACCTACGCGGTGGCCAAGGCCCTGGACGCCGTCGGCCTGGACCGCGCGCTGGCCTCCCGCTCCGTCGAGGAACTCAGTGGCGGCCAGGCCAAACGCGTGGTGCTGGCCGCGATCGTGGCGAGCCACCCGCAGGTGGTGGTGCTCGACGAGCCGCTGGCCGGCCTGGACCCCGAGGGTCGCGCGGGCGTGGTGGATCTGCTTGCCCGACTACGGGATTCGGGACTCACCCTGATCGTCATCTCGCACGACGTGGCCGACACCGCCACCGTCTGCGACCGCATCGTCCAGCTCCGCGACGGCCGCATCGTCGAGGGCGATGCCGCCCCGGCGCGATTCCCGTCCCACGATTTCAGCGGAGGCGTCCGATGAGCAGCGTCGTCCTGCGCGAGGTGCCGGTCGACAGCCCGGTGCACCGGCTCTGGGCCGGTACCAAGATGATCGGCGTCTTCGTCTTCAGCCTGCTGCTGATGTTCATTCCGTCGTGGGCGCTGCTCGGTGTCGCCGCGGTGTTCCTGGTGGCGGTCTTCGTGCTGGCCAGGCTGCCGCTGGGCACGCTGCCGCGGTTCCCGTGGTGGATCTGGATCGGCATCGCGATCGGCGCGGCCATCAACGTGCCGGTCGGCGGCGCCGCGATGGTGCGCTATGCGCAGGTCATCGTGTTCGGATTCCTGCTGCTCGGCGCGACCTTCCTGGTCGCCTGGACCACCCCGATGGGTGAGATCGCGCCCGCGCTGGCCAAACTCGGTGCGCCGCTGAAGAGGATCGGCTGGGCCCGGCGCGGTGTACGCCACCGCGTCCCGGTCGACGAGTGGGCGGTGGTGGTGGCGCTGACCCTGCGCGGCCTGCCGCTGTTGCTGGAGGAGATGCGGGTGCTGCGCGCGGCCCGCAGACTGCGGCCCAAGGATTCGCTGCTGCATCGCGCCTCGGAGAATCCGCTGGTCGATATTCTGACCGCGAGCATGGCCGTATCCAGCCGCCGCGCGGGCGAACTCGGTGAGGCCATCACCACCCGCGGCGGCACCGGCGAGCTCACCGCCCGCCCGGGCGCACCGGGCCGCGGAGATGTGGCGGCACTGCTGGTGATGGCTTTGATGTGCGCCATCGGGATCGGTGTCGAACTGCTGTTTTAACGGCACTCGAGCCGAAAATTATTCGGAGTGTCGGTGTCGCGCGCTACCGTGAAGCCGATAGAACGCGTTGCTGACCGCAACCGGGCTCGCACATGTCAAAGGGGGAATTCCGCTCACGAGCCGCGTGTTGCCACGAACACCTGATGAAGATTGGACTTCTCATGAAGCTGCGCAAGATCACGGCTGTCGCCGCTCCGGTCGTCACCGCCGTCGCCATCGCCGGAGCCGGTGTGGCACATGCCGATTCGGCGGTGCCGGATATCGGCTACCAGACCCAGCTGCTCGGCAATACCGTCGTCACCACCCTCACCAACGGCCGCTTCGAGCTGGCCGGTGGGACGGCGAATATCAAGGACGCCTCGGGCGCCACCGTGCTCAGCCTGCCGCTGTCCTTCGAACAGGACGGCCTGAGCTACCGGTTGCCCACCGGTGTCAGCGAGGACGGGGCCACGCTGAGCCTGACCGCGGTCAAGGACATCGCGGCGGCCACGCCGGTGCTGCACCCGGTGGCCTCGTTGAACGAGAACACCCGCGCCATGCAGGCTTTCAGTAGCCAGTTCGGAATCGCCACCGCCATCGGCAGTTTCGTCGGTCTGGCGATCGGCGCCGCGGTCGGCGCCATCGGATTCTTCGGCGGCGCCTTCGGTTTGGCGACCGTACCGGTCGCGGCGGCCGTCGGCGCGATCATCGGCACCCTGGTGGTCGGCGGCCCGACGCTGCTCATCGCCGGTGTCGATCTGATCAGCACCCTGGTCGGCGCGCCCGGCACCACCAAGTGGGCCGAGCCCGGCGACCACTGATCACAGACGTCGGGTGCACCGTGCTGACTCAGCGCACGGTGCACCCGGCAACCACCGGCACGCCCGCGAAGCGGTCGGACAGAAAGTTCATGGCGCCCAGCGCTTCTCCGAGCGCGGCGGGATTGTGGCCGGGGATCGTGGAGTGCACGGCGGTGAGGGTCGTGCCCAGCTCGCAGTAGCGGTCGACGAGGGCGCTGAAGCCCGCCGACGGGATCACGTCGTCGGAATTGCTGTGGTACAGGTACAGCGGCACGTCGGGTCCCCAGCCGCCCAGCTCCTGATGGCCGGTGGCGGTCCGGAAGGCCGGGCTGCCGAGCAGATCCGGGACGGTCGAGTAGTCGTCCAGGTGCCGGAAGAGGTGATGCACCACCAGGTCGCCGCCGCAGGAATCGGCTTCCCGGGCCAGTAGCGCGTGTCCCGCGGCATTGAGGGTGTCCGCGAGGCCCGAGCCGGAATCGTTGCGCGCCAAGGTGATCAGGATCAGGACGGCGAGACCCGCCTGATAGCTGCCGTCCACGCCGCGCGCGACGGCGGGCAGGTCGGTCGGCACCCCGCCGGAGGTCACGCCCGCGAACCAGAGCTCGGGCGCGTAGCTTGCCCGCAGCTGCATGGCCCACAGGGTCGCGAACGCCCCGCCCGAATAGCCCCACGCGCCGAGCGGACTGGCGTCGGTGATGCCGAGCGGCGCAAAGGATTTGGCGGCGCGCACCCCGTCCAGGACGCCGCGGCCCGAGTTCACGCCGTCGAAGAAGCGCGATTGCGCCCCCTCGTAGTCCGACACCACCACGGCCCAGCCGCGATGAATCGCCTCGGCCAGGAACGGGACGTCGAGCAGAGTGGTGGCAATGGAGAAGTCGCGCCCGCCGCGCAGCGCGAACGATGGCGCGCAACGGGTTCCGAGGCTGTCCTCGGCGATCTGATACGACAGCAGCGGCCGGTCGCCGGGGCCGATCCAGGGGGTGGGCGGCTCCAGCACCGTGGCCACATCGGCTGCGGCCTCCCCGGCGGAGTCGGTGGTCCGGTATTGCAACTGCCAGCCCGCGACCGGCAGCGGGAGTCCGAACACGGCGATCGGCCTGGAGTTCAGGATCGCGCCATTCTCGAACTCCCCCAACGAGATCGGGGCCGTGTAGAACGGATCATCGTCGGGATAGGGAATGTCGGCGTGGGTGCCGGGCACCGCGACCACCGCCGCCAGCAGGGTGACGGCACCGATCAGCCCGGCTCGCCGCCAGGGCCGAAATCCTTGTGAGTGTTCCCCCGTCGCCCGCGCGCGTGCCCCGAACCATGCGCCATCCCGCCGCATAACGCCCTCCAGCGTCGTATCACCCGACGCTCCAGACCACGGACTCGCACTTCGCGCCGATAAGAAACTCCGGCGCATCGGAGATCCAAGGTAACCGCGGGCGTGTCCGCCGGTCAACGATGCTGCGCGCGTCGCAAGCACGGCGTTGCGCGGTTTCTAGCACCGAACAATATATCCAGATACAGGTCCAGCAATTGGCAACTGGCTCTACCGATGGCATGCCAGTTGCTTCGATGCTCGATCAATGTTGTTGCGCCGCCTCATCGCCCTGTATGTCGGACTGTGGTTGTACGGCTTCTCCATGGCCGTCATGATTCGCGCCGCGCTCGGCCTGGATCCGTGGGATGTGTTTTATCAGGGCGTGGCTGACCACGTGCCGCTGAGCTTCGGCACGATCACCGCGATCACCGGTGCGGCGGTGTTGCTGGCCTGGATTCCCTTGCGGCAGTGGCCCGGCCTGGGCACGGTCAGCAATGTCATCGTTATCGGCGTCTCGGTGGATGCCGGGTTGTGGCTGCTGCCGGAGTTGCAGGCGGTGCCGGTGCGGATCGCGGCCATGGCCGCGGCGGTGGTGCTGAACGCGGTGGCGACGGTGCTCTACATCGGCGCGGGCATGGGTCCGGGGCCGCGCGATGGCCTGATGACTGGCCTGGTCCGCCGGACCGGGAAACCGGTCTGGCTGATTCGCACCGGTCTGGAGGCGACGGTGTTGTCAGTCGGCTGGATCCTCGGCGGCAGTGTGGGCGTGGGGACGCTCGTCTACGCCTTCGGCATCGGGCCGTTGATCCAGCTCATGATCCCGTACGTCGATCGCTTCCTGCCGGGCTTCCACGGTGACAAGCCCGCGGCGGCGGCCGAGCCCGCCGCGGAATCGATGGCGGCCTGACACGCCGCACTCGAAACCCTATCCTTAGGAACCCGTTCCGGCGGGCGCGGTCTTTTTGATGTTGTAAACCTGGCCGAACCAGTTGAATTCGGCGTTGTGCTGATAGCTGGAGAACGATCGGGTGACGTAACGCTCGCTGGTCGGCCACGGATCGCCGTAGGTGATGGTCTGCGCTTCGGTGTCGTAGCCGAAGATCACGTGATTGTGGCCACCGTTGCCATCGGTCCACTGGATGTTCGTCTCGATCGGCTGGTTGGCGTCGATCTGTTGCTGCACGCTCGACAGCTGGGTGAATGCTCGCGAGATCTGAGCGTCGAATCCTGTCTGGGCGTATCCGTGCGCCACCATCGCCAGGTCGGCCGGGTTGTTCGGGCACTCGCCGACCGGCAGCATATTGTGCGCGGCCAGGCAGAAACCGTTCTGGCTGATGGGGTTTCCGAGAAATGCCCCGGTCGCGGCCCAGCACCACTCGTCCCGCTGCTGCACTTGCTGTCCGAAGGGCAGCGTCCTCGCACCCGGGATTTCCGAGCCCGCCTCCGGCGGCTGCGGAATGCCGAGTGTCGGCCTCACACCCTGCGGGCGATGGCCGATGGACTGCGACGGCGGTACGGGTGCGGCAGGGGGTTGCGCCGCTGCCGCTGCGCCACTCGCCGCCGAGAACGCCGCAATGGCAGCCACACAGAACGCTTTGGTCATGATCAAGGGCGTCCCTTCCGTAGTCGGTGTAGCAGAGGTCGTCAGCTGGCGAGTGCGGCCCGTAATTGGCTGGGGGTCAACGACTTGCCGACCAGGTCGCGCCGCAGCTGTGATGCGATCGCCTGCGCTCCGGTCGCGGTCCAGGCGAACCAGGTGTTGGTGTGATGATCCAGCAGTAGCCGATCCCCGGGCCCGAGGTGAGTCGCCATCTCGCCCTCCTGGTTGCCCGAAGCGACCGCGTCGGGGATCTGCGATCCATCCGGGCCCACGGTGATCTCCAGGGTGTCGGGGACATCCCGGTCGTCGAAACGAACCGGGACCGCGAAATATGAGAATCGCCCGAGATGCTCGACCGCGTCATCACCCGCGAGGAACGCGGGAGCGATCACGTACACGGGCACGGTGCGCGAAGGATCTGGATGCGCCGCCCATTGGGCAGACCCCAATTGCGCTGCCGCAAACGACGACAGCAGCCTCGCGCACTGGGTGCTCGACACGGTGTCCGCGACAGCGGCCGCCTGCGCGGCAGACAAGCGCGAATCCGCACCCTGGGGTCGGGATGAACACCCGCCGACAGCCAACAACACTGCCAGGACAATGCCGGTCGCCCCTTGCGCCAGATCCCTCGTTGCTTTCCGCTGACGGAGCACAGGCGGATGCTAATCCACACCGCAGCCTGCACTTATCCACCATCGCCATCGTCGAGCTCGCTGCGGCGAGTCGGACAATTGTCAGCGGATGCCCGACGCGATCGACCACACGCCAACCCATCAACGACCGAACAGCCGTGTCGACCAACACACTGGAATCGCAGGCATAACCGGATGCTCGGGCCTTTGGCTGTCCGAACTGACCTGGGGGGTTTTCGCCTTCCATGGCCGGTGCGGACTGGACCCGGAGGATCGCGGGAATCCCCAGTTGTGAAAGAGCCTCGGACATGAACCGGGGTAGTTGGGTCTCACCTCGGTCCAGCTCGTGGGCGATCAAACTGAACGAAGAGTTCCTCGGGGAGGGCTGAATCGGCCCGCTGCCGGGCGCGGCGCGTGACCAAGGGCACCGGTGAGGTGGGGTCGTGGGAGGGGAGGTGGTGACGTTGTGCTCTTGGGGTGGGGGTGTGGGGAACGGCAGGGTTGGAGGTAGGCGGATGCCGAATCCCTTGCCGGGATGGATGATTCGGGAGGATCAGAAGATGAAACCGTTGTCGGAATCGTTGCGGGATCTCGCGGCGCGGGTGCAGCAGTTCGAGGAGTCGTCGGCTGCGACCCGGGAGAAGAATGTGGCGGCGCTGCAGGCCAAGAAGGAGGATCTCGCGGCCACCTTCGGACACGAGGGGAAAGAGATCGAGAAGACCGCGGCGGAGCTGCGGGAGGCCGCGCAGAGCTGGTGGGCCGACACCCGGGAGGCGCTGGAGCGTCAGATCGGGCTGGTGCGGGCCGATTTCGAGAAGTGGCAGACCGAGCTGAAGACGCAGCATGCCACCGGGCCCGCGGCGGAGAGCAAGCCCGCCGTGGAGAGCAAGCCGGTCGAGCCGGCGGGCAAGTCCTGATCGAACACCGGTGCCCTGGAACCGCGGCGGCCGTCCCCTGATCGGGTCGGCCGCCGCGGCAGGTCACGGGGTCGCCGCCGGTGTGCGGAGGTAGTCGGAGAGACGGAGTTTGCGGGTGCGGCGGCGGTAGCTGCGGGTGATGCCGGGCCAGTTGTTGGTGATGCGGCCGGAGGCGGTGCGGTACCAGCTGGTGCAGAAGTTCCAGGGGGTTCGGGCCAGGCGCTTCTGAAGGGCGTCGTTGAAATCACGTTCGATGTCGGGGCGGACTTCCAGGCAGGTGCCGGGCCGCTCGGCCAGAAGTTGCACCGCGTGACGGATGTAGCGGGCCTGGGATTCGATCATGTAGATGATGGAGCCGACGCCCAGATTGGTGTTGGGGCCGTAGATCATGAACATATTGGGGAACTCGGGGACGCTGATGCCGAGGTAGGCGTGCGCGCCGTCGGACCAGACGTCGCCCAGGTTGTGGCCGCCGCGGCCGCGAATCTTCATGGGCCACAGGAATTCGGTGCCCTTGAAGCCGGTGCCGTAGATGATGACATCGGCTTCGTGCAGGACGCCGTCGGCGGTGCGGATGCCCTCGGGGACGATCTCGGTGATCGGGGTGGTCTCGACCGAGACATTCGGCTCGCACAGCGCGGGATAGAAGTCGCTGGAGAACAGGCCGCGTTTGCATCCGATGGGGTAGTCGGGGGTGAGCTTGGCGCGCAGGACCGGATCGGTGACCTGTTCCTCCAGATGTTTCTCGGCCATCCGGGACACCATGCGCACGATGCCGGGGAATTCGACCAGCCCCAGCGCCACGAATTCGCCGAGGATCCACCACGAGAACCGTTCGGCCACCGGCATTCCCGGAATCTCGATGAGGATCCGCTGATGGATCGGCTTGTAGTCGGTGTCGAATTTGGGCAGCACCCACGGCGCGGTGCGCTGGAACACCGTCAGATGCCCGGCCTTCGGCTGGATCTCGGGCACGTACTGGATGGCGCTGGCCCCGGTCCCGATGCAGGCCACCCGCTTCCCGGTCAGCTCGACCTCGTGATTCCACTGCGCGGAGTGGAAGGATTCCCCGGCGAAGAGCCCGATCCCGGGAATCGACGGCATGGCCGGGCGCGACAGCTGCCCGACCGCGGGCACCAGCACGTCGGCAGTGCGGGCCACCCCGTCGGCGGTGCGCACCGTCCACCGCCCGGTCCCGGTGTCGAATTCCGCCTCGGTCACCTCGGCCCCGAACACGATGGAATCGAACAGCCCGTGCCGCCGCGCCACCCCGCGCATGTATTCCCAGATGTCCTCGCGCGTCGAGTACCGCTGCCGCCACTTGGGTTTGGGTTCGTGTGCGAAAGAGTACAGCGGTGACGGCACATCGCAGGCCGCGCCGGGATAGGTGTTCTCCCGCCAGACTCCGCCCAGGTCAGCGGCCTTCTCCAGGATGGTGAACTCGCGGAAGCCATTGCGCTGCAACTCGATCGCGATGCCGAGCCCGCCGAATCCCGCACCGATGATGATGACCGACGGCATGTGGTGCTCCTCACATCGAAGTCCCTTCTCAGGGTAGGAGCGAGTAGTGGGCGACCTGATCGAGAATTTCGGCCATAATCAGGCTATGAGCACGGTGGCGGAGGCGGGAATCCGGGATTGGGACTTCCCGCGCGGCGTGGCGAGCGTCGTTCTCATGGTGGGGTTCGCCCGCGAGTACGGGGTCCCGACGGCCCGCATGCTGCACGGCAGCGGCCTCACCGAGAAACAGCTGGCGGACCCGGACGCGCAGATCGACGCGCACACCGAGCTCGCGGTGATCCGGAACCTGGTGCGGGAGCTGGGCGTCCGGCCGAACCTGGGGTTGGAGGTGGGGCGGCGGTATCGGATCTCCACCTTCGGCATCTTCGGATTCGCCTGCGTCTCCAGCCCCACCCTCGGCGAGGCCATCTCCTTCGCGCTGCGCTTCCTGGAGCTGAGTTTCACCTTCTGTATTCCGGCCGCCCGTTGGCAGCCGGGCGAATTCGTGGCCCGCATCCACGACGAGCGGGTGCCCGTCGATGTGCGGCGCTTCCTGGTGGAGCGCGATGTGACGGCCATGCACCAGGTGCTGTCGGACCTGCTCGGCCACCGCGTCGAGCTGCTGCGCGCCGACTTCGATTTCCCGGCCCCGTCCGATCTCGGCCTCTACACCGAAATCTACGGTCTGGAACCGCATTTCGGCCAGCCCTACACCGCCTTCAGGCTGGATCCGGCGATGCTCGAGCAGCCGCTGCCGCAGGCCAACGAGCACACCTGGGCCATGTGCCTGGCCCAGTGCCGGGACCTGGTCGAGCGCCGCCGCGCCCGCACCGGCATCGCGGCCGAGGTGCGGGGGCTGCTGGTCCCGCGCGGCGGCCTGGACGGATTCGCCGCGCCACCCGGAATCGATTCCGTGGCAAGGGATCTCAATATGAGCACCCGCACCCTGCGCCGCCACCTGGACGCCGCGGGCACCAGCTACCGGCAGCTGCTGGACGAGGTGCGCCGCGCGCTCGCGGAGGAAATGCTCACCGCCACACCGCTTTCGGTGAGCGATGTGGCGATCCGGCTGGGTTACGCGGAGGCGTCCACCTTCATCCACGCCTTCAAGCGGTGGACCGGGACCACCCCGTCGGTCTACCGGCGCGGCGCGCTCACTCAGCCGGTTCGCTGAGCCAGCCGCCCATGCCGACGGGACGGAACATGGACAGCAGTCCGGCGTCGGTAATGGAGTGGAACACCAGCGACGGATCCGGCGCGAAGTCGATCGGCACGTGTCCCGGTGCGGCCGTTTCCCATTCGCAGCCGATGGTGGAGGACACGCTGGGCGCGACGATCAGCGGCTTGCCCGCGAACATGGTCATGATCCCCGCGTGCACGTGCCCGGTGAGGACGGCGGCGATGCGCGCGTCACCCGCCACGATCTCGGCCAGGCGCTCGGGATTGGTGAGCCGGATGGGGTCGCAGACGGTGGACTGCACGGCCCGCGGCGGATGGTGCATGGCGATCAGCACCACGTCATCGGCGGGCGTCTGTTCCAGGACGTCCCCGAGGAAGGCGTAGGTGACCTCGTCGAGGTGGCCCTCGGGCTTGCCGGGAATGCTGGAGTCGAGCAGGGCCAGGGTCACGCCGTCGCCGCGGTGCACATTGTTGATGGGCTCGTAGCTCGGGTCCTGGCCGAAGAGCACCTGCCGCATATTGCCGCGGTCGTCGTGATTGCCGGGCAGCACCAGCACGGGAACGTCGGCGGCGAAGGCCGCGCGCGCCTGCCGGTACTCGTCGACCTCGCCCTCGTCGGTGATGTCACCGGTGACGAGGATGACGTCCGGTCGCTGCGGCAGCTCGGCGAGGAAGGCCATGACCCGTTCGGCGCGTTCGACATTGCGCGTACCCATGTTGAAGTGGGTGTCACTGAGCTGAGCCAGCAGAACCATCGGCGTTCGCTTTCTGTGAAGGGCCGCATCTTTGCGCCCGGGCGTGCCGCCGCACCGCGGTCACCCCCAACAGGCTAATTGACCTGCCCCGATGTACACCCGGTGAGACCCGCCACCCAATATAGCGAACCAATATCAATGCGAGGTCGGGGTGATGCCGGTCATGAGTTCGCTTGCGCTGCTCAATAGTTGCCGCGGGTCGTCGGTGATCGGCGTCGGACCGGGTTGCCAGAAATCCGCTCCCGGGTCGGCCTCGAGTTCCAGTAGACCATTCGGACGCCAGGGGGCGTCCAGGGTCAAACGCCACGAATGCAGATGGGTGCGGGCGAACGCGCCGGACTTGTCGAAGAGGGGGTCGCCGACGATGGGGTGGCCGATCCAGGCCAGGTGCACGCGGATCTGATGGCGGCGGCCGGTCAGGGGGCGCAGCGCCAGCACGGTGTGCGCGTCGGTACGGGCGACGGTCGCGAACTCGGTGATCGACAGATAGTTCTTGCCCGCGAGCACATCCCGCGCGTCGACGAGCCAGGTGTCGCCCTCGCGGCGGATGCTCTCGCGGGGTGCGGCGATGCGGACCCGGTTCTTGCGGCCGACGCTCAGCGGCAGGTCGATGACGCCGCGGTCGGGCAGGCCGGTCGAGGCGGTGACGGCCAGGTACGCCTTGCCCGCGGTGCGCTTGTTGAACTGCCGGGTCAGCACGCCGTGCGCGGGCAATTCCTTGGCCAGCAGCACCAGACCCGAGGTGACCTTGTCGATCCGATGCACCGGGTAGAGCGTCTCGCCCTGTGCCGCCGCCATTTCCACGATGTCGGTGTCGTGGCGCTCGCCCGTCACCGAGATGCCGGCGGGCTTGTTCAATGCCAAGACCGCCGCATCCTCGAGGATCAGGCACTGTTCGCGCAGTTCGGGCCACGATGTCTCCACCGCGCCCAGACTAGTCAAGGGTCAGGCGGTGGCCTTTTCGAGCTCGGCCAGGCCGTTCTCCAGATGGTCGATCATGCGATCCAGATCCGGCACGGTGCGGCGGCAGCCGACCAGGCCGAAATCGAGATTGTCGCCATTGGTGGTCAGCGTGATGTTCATGGCCTGCGATTCGAACGGAATCGAGAGCGGGTAGTTGGCGTCCAGCCGCGCGCCCTGCATGTAGACCGGCTTGCGCGGCCCCGGCACATTCGAGATCACCAGGTTGAACGGCATGCGCGGCAAGGCTTCGAAGCCCGGTAGCAGTGACACCCCGAGCGGCGTCATGAGCGCGGCCGACAGCAGCATGGCCTCCAGCTTCGGCAATTGCGTGAACACCTGCTTGGCGTCGCGCATGGAGGTGCGGATGGTCTCGAGCCGTTCGGCCGGATCCGCGATGTGGGTCCCGAGATTCGCCAGGCAGGCCGCGACCATATTGCCCTCGGAGGTATCGGATTCGCCGGCGCTGCGAATATTGACCGGCACCATGGCGATCAGCGGCTCGTCCGGCAGCGCGTCGCGTTCGAGCAGGTAGGCGCGCAGGGCCGCCGCGCTCATGGCCAGCACCACGTCATTGACCGTCGCGCCGGTGGCCGGCCGCACGGCATTGATGCGCTCCAGCGGCCACGACCGCACCGCGATCCGCCGCGCCCCGCCGATGGAGGTGTTGAACAGCGTGCGCGGCGCGGTCATGGGCAGGGTGAGCCGCCCGTCGATGGCGCCCCGCAACGGCGCGGCGATCGAACCGGCCCCGCGCAGCAGGCGCGGCACGGCGGCGCGCATTTGCGTCCAAGGGCTTTCGGGTCGGGCGCTGTCGTCGCGGAGCACCGGCGGCGTGCCCCACGGGACGTTCAACCGCGAGTCGAAGGGGTCGTCGGTGAGGGTGCGCTGCAGCAGCCGCATGGCCGAGACGCCGTCGATGAGGGCGTGGTGCATCTTCATGTAGATCGCGAAGCGGCCGTCGGACAGGCCCTCGATGAGCCGGCCCTCCCACAGCGGGCGGTGCCGGTCCAGCAGGATGCCGTGCAGGCGCTCGGTGAGATCCAGCAGATCGGCCATGCCGCCCGGGCCGGGCAGGGCGGATCGGCGCAGGTGGTAGCCCATGTCCACGGTCTCGGCATGGGACCAGGCGAGACTGGAGAACCCGCCGAGCAGGCGGCTGGGCTTGCGGCGGAAGCGGGTGCGCACCTCGGTCTCGGCGGCCATGGCCGTGAAGAGCTCGTGGGTGTAGTCGGGGCCCGCGTCGGCGGGCGGCTCGAACAGTTGCAGACCACCCACGTGCATGGGGTGTTCGCGGGATTCGATGGCGAGGAAGATCGCGTCGAGTGGATTGAGCAGGTCCATGGGGGTCGCCTCAGACGTGTGGGCAAGACTGCCCGGGGCGGACACGGAATGGCGACGCTGCCCCCGTTGCGTAACGATGAATCAGGCTATCACTGTATATGATTCGGCTCACTCCCACCGGATAAGCAAACTCCTGGCATCACCCGATGCAGCGGGCGCGCGGTGAAGGCCATGGCGACGGTGGTGCGGCGGCCGTTCACGAAGGGGTGCACCCGGTGCAGGGTGGTGTCGGCGCGCATCAGGTAGAGGTCGCCCGGATACAGCTCCCAGGACCGAATCGGGTTGCGCGTCAGGGTTCGATAGATGTCGGCGTGGTCCCAGTCGCGGCGGGTGTGGGCCACCGTCTGGACGAAGCCGCCGTCGGACAGGGGCGGGCACTCGACCACCAGGACGAGAGCGAAAGCATAGTCGTCCCAATGCCATTGGCCGACCGAGTCGTCGTGGTGCAGGCGGCTGACGGTGTAGCGGCGGGCGTCCGGACAGGGCAGCACGGGTTCCGCGGTGATCATGGACAGGCTGTGCCGCAAGGGTTCACAGTCGTAGAGCCCCGGGATGCAGGACGCGTGCGCCGCCACCTCCTGCTCGGTCAGGTCCACCTGCCCGCGCTCGCCGCCCTCGCCCTCGGGCAGCAGTTCGCCCCACTGGCGGTGATGGTCGAGCAGGGCCAGCGCCTCGGCCGCCAGCGTGCGTTTGACCCGGTGCGGGAGCAGGAAGCTCAGCCGCGCTATTCCGGTCTCCGCCAACCGGTTCCGCGCGTGCGCGAGGGCGGAGGGATCCACCTTCCGCAAGTGCTTCTGCGCCACGTCGACCGTGCTGTGAACCTGCACCGCGCACGCCCTTTCACCCGGCCGTCTCGCGAACGGCCTCACCGCCGAAAAGACCGGGCCGCGCCCCCGGACGACCCTTCTCACGATTGTAATTCGTTGCCCGGCAACGACTATGGAATCCGGTTGCCGGTTGATCACGATCTGAAACGCGAACGGTCAACCGGACTCGCCGAGCCGACGCGGATTCGCGCGGCCGCCCCGGGCACGCCGGTAGCTTGATATTCGCTATGGCGGATTACGGGCATGAGCTGAGGTTCGGGATCTTCGTTCCGCCCGAGGCGGCGCGCGGGCGTGCGCTGCTGCGCCTGGTGCGCCACGCCGACGAATCCGGGCTGGAAGTGCTGGCGGTGCAGGACCATCCGTACCAGCCCGCCTTCCTCGACGCCTGGACGCTGCTGTCCTACCTGGCCGCCGTCACCCGCAACCTGACCCTCATGCCCGCCGTGGCGAACCTCCCGCTGCGCCCGCCCGCCGTGCTGGCCCGCAGCGCGGCCAGCCTCGACCTGCTCAGTGCGGGCCGGGTCGAACTCGGCCTGGGCGCGGGCGCGTTCTGGGACGCCATCGAGGCCATGGGCGGCACCCGCCGCACGCCCGGCCAGGCCCTCGCCGCCCTGCGCGAGGCCATCGGGGTGCTGCGCGCGCTCTGGGGCGAGGGCGAGCGCTCCCACCTGCCCGGCGAGTTCTACCCGCTGCGCGGCGCGAAACCCGTTCCGCCCCCGGCCCATTCGATCGGCATCTGGCTGGGCGTCTACGGCCCCCGCGCCCTCGGCCTGACCGGTGAACTCGCCGACGGCTGGCTCGGCAGCTCCGCCTACGCCCCACCCGACCGCCTGCCCACCCTCATGTCGGCCATCGACACCGGCGCCCGCGCCGCCGGCCGCGTCCCCGCCCTCATCCGCCGCGCCTACGTCATCGACCCCACCATGACCCCCGCCCAGCTCACCGAACTGGCCCTGTCCCACGGCATCAGCGAATTCCTGCTCCCGGTCGACCCCGACGGCGAAGCCGCCACCCATCACTTCGCCACCGAGGCCGTCCCGGCCGTCCGCGCAGCGGTGGCCGCCGCCCGCGCCGGACATTGACGCGCTACCGCGCTCCGAAAAAGCGGTTGTGCATGATCTGGCGGATGGGGGAGAGGATGCCGTCGTAGCTGACCCGGTCCGAGCGGACGGTGTGCAGGCTGGCGTCGCCGCGCTTGGGATCATCGCAGATGACCCGCAGCTTCTTGCCGTTTCCGTGGGCCGTGCCCAGCGTGAGGGTGACCGTCCCGTCGGATCCGACCGTCCCCCACGGCCCGCTCACATCGGCGCCCGCGATCTGACACCGGTTGCCCGGCTTCTCGCCGGTGACGCGCGCGGTCACCGCGGCGCGGTCGTGAATGACGGCCTTGGGTTCGTCCGTGGCGGTGGCCGCCCCCGCGGCGAGCAGGGTGCCGAGGGTGCCGACCACGGCGACGGTAGCGATGCGAGTGCGCAGTGATCGAGCCATGACGTTGATAGTGAATCGCGACTTATGAGGTTTTCGTGACGTCACAGGGTGAACTGCCGTTGAATAACGCGCCAAAATTGTTTCCCGCCGGTGTGTTTCGCCGCGTATGAAGCCGCCCCTCGACCCACACCCTAGCGGCAACCCGCCCCGCACGCGAAGTGACGATAGCCCTGAAGTATCTTGCAGTTCGATCCCGATTCTCTCCGCCCGGAGTGTTTTCGACGATGATCGATTTGCTGTAGGTACGCTGTGCGCCGTTCTATGTGCCCCGATTGGTAGAGCTGGACGGAACCCCTCCCGAGGAGGATGTGGTGACAGCAGTTGCTCCAAAGCCCGAACAGAATCTCGATTTCGCCCGCCCGTTCCCGGCGCGCCGCGGTCTCAAGGGCTCGTTCATCTACAAGGCCATCACCACGACCGATCCCAAGATGCTCGGGATGATGTACCTGACCACCGCCATCACGTACTTCCTGATCGGCGGCATCATGGCGCTGCTCATGCGCGCCGAGCTGGCGCGCCCGGGCATGCAGTTCCTCTCACCCGAGCAGTTCAACCAGCTGTTCACCATGCACGGCACCATCATGCTGCTGTTCTATGCGACCGCGACCGCGACCGCGATCGTGTTCGGCTTCGCCAACGTGATCCTGCCGATCCAGATCGGCGCGCCGGACGTGGCCTTCCCGCGCCTGAACGCCTTCAGCTACTGGCTGTACTTCTTCGGCGCGCTCATCGCCACCGGCGGCTTCCTCACGCCGGGCGGCGCGGCCGACTTCGGCTGGACCGCGTACACGCCGCTGTCGGACTACGTGCACTCGCCGGGCGTCGGGGGTGACCTGTGGATCCTGGGTCTGGCGGTCTCCGGTCTGGGCACCATCCTCGGCGGCGTCAATATGATCACCACGGTGGTCTGCATGCGCTGCCCGGGCATGACGCTGTTCCGGATGCCGGTCTTCGTCTGGACCATCTTCGTGACGAGTTTCCTTATCCTGGTGGCCTTCCCGATCCTGACCGCCGCGCTGTTCGCGCTGGCCTACGACCGGCACCTGGGCGGGCACATCTACGATCCGGCGAACGGCGGGGCACTCCTGTACCAGCACCTGTTCTGGTACTTCGGTCATCCCGAGGTATACATCATCGCGCTGCCGTTCTTCGGCATCATCTCCGAGGTCATTCCGGTGTTCGCGCGCAAGCCGATCTTCGGTTACACCACGCTGGTCTACGCGACCTTCGCCATCGCGGCGCTCTCGATCGCGGTGTGGGCGCACCACATGTACGCCACCGGAGCCGTGCTGCTGCCGTACTTCTCGTTCATGACCTTCCTGATCGCGGTCCCGACCGGCGTGAAGTTCTTCAACTGGATCGGCACCATGTGGAAGGGCCAGCTGACCTTCGAGACGCCGATGCTGTTCGCGGCGGGCTTCATCGTGACCTTCCTGTTCGGCGGTCTGTCGGGTGTCATCCTGGCCAGCCCGCCGCTCGACTTCCACGTCTCCGACACGTATTTCGTGGTCGCGCACTTCCACTACGTGCTCTTCGGCACCATCGCCTTCGCCACCTTCTCCGGCATCTATTTCTGGTTCCCGAAGATGACCGGCCGCATGCTCGACGAGCGACTGGGCAAGTGGCACTTCTGGACCACCTTCCTCGGTTTCCACACCACGTTCCTGGTGCAGCACTGGCTGGGCGCCTCGGGCATGCCGCGCCGCTACGCGGACTACCTGCCGAGCGACGGATTCACCACGCTGAACACCGTTTCCACCATCGGCTCGTTCATCCTGGGCGCGTCGATGCTGCCGTTCGTGTGGAACGTCTTCAAGTCCTTCCGCTACGGCGAGCCGGTGACCGTGGACGATCCGTGGGGCTACGGCAACTCCCTGGAGTGGGCGACCTCGTGCCCGCCGCCGCGGCACAACTTCTACGAGCTGCCCCGCATCCGTTCGGAGCGTCCGGCGTTCGAGCTGCACTACCCGCACATGATCGAGCGCATGCGGGCGGAGGCGCACGTGGGCTGGGGTTCGAAGCACCACGAGGTGCTCGAGCGCGAGACGGTCGACAGCTAGTTCCTCCCGTACGCCACGCGCGGCGGTCGTCCTCGGACGGCCGCCGCGCTTTTTTGTGCCGTGACCTGCGGTGTCTCGCATCGAATAAATTTATGTTTGACACATGAAAATTCTCAAGCCTAAATTTATGTCCGACATAATAAGTGCCGACGGCGACGTCGGGTTCGGTCGGAAGGCATTAGCGATGCGCAGGATTCAGTTCTCCGGCCGCCGCCTGGCTCTGGTCACCACCGCCACCGAACTCGTGCCCGGCCCCGGGCAGCTGCTGGTGCGCACCGAATTGGCGGGTGTCCACGTCGGACTGGTGCGCGGGATGCAGCGCGACGACTGCCCCGGCGGCGGCGAGATCGTCGGCACGGTGGTGGCCGCCGGGCCGGGCCTGTCCGAGTGAGTCGGCAAGCGGGTCGGGGGCGTGGTGTTTCTCGACGCCTACGCCGAATACGCCCTGGCCACTGCGCAATTGATGACGGAGATCCCGGAGGGCGTCGATGCCGCCGACGCGCTGGCGCTGGTCCGCGGTGGCGTCATCGCGCTCGGCCTGCTGCGGACCGCCCGCTTCGTCCCCGGCGCATCGGTGCTGGTCACCGGGGCCGCCAGCGGAGTCGGTCACCCGGCCGTGCAACTCGCCGGGGCCCTGGGAGCCGCGCGGGTCGTCGCGGCGGTCGGCGACCCCGGAAAGGCCGAATTCCTGCGTGAATGCGGCGCGAACGAGGTCCTCACCTACGGCGACACCTGGACCGAGCGGGTCGATATCGTCCTCGACGGCGTCGGCGGCGAGCTGGTCCAGCGCGGCGTGGAAACCCTTGCCCCACAGGGCCGACTGATCGCTTTCAGCGCGTACGGCGGCAGCGTCGATGTCGACACCCTGCTCGGTGAGCTCGAGACCGTCACCGGCTTCTCGATGGGCCTGCTCGCCCGCACCGCCACCGGCCTGCTCGACACCTGGCGGGCCGAACTGTGGCAGCTGCTGGCCCAGGGGCGAATTCGCCCGCGCCTGACCGTGTTTCCGCTGGCGGAGATGGCGGCCGCGGTCGAGCTCATCGAAACCCGGCGCAATCTGGGCCGGATCGCGGTGCACACGGCATGACGCCGCGATGCACAACGCGTGATGTTCCGCCGTCGCGTCAACAAATTAGGTCGAGTAACCGATTTCGTTCGGCGGGCAACGCGCCTATCGTTGGTGCACGGGGTCGGCTTCACCACCCGGCCCCGCGCCCCGAGGCCCCTCTTCGCCTCGGGGACCGTCGGCCACTGCCCGGTCCGACGGACGGAATCGGCCCGATGCGCCTGCGCGTACCGGGCCGGTTTCGCGGGGGGCGAGGCGGTTTCCTCAGGGGCGGGGCCAGGGCCGTCCGTCGAGGCGTTCGATATCGGTGTTGAAGCGCGCGAGCAGGTTGGCGAAGGCCGCGACATCGTCGGCCGACCAGGTTTCCATGACGCGATCGAGGCCCTCGGTATTGGCGCGGCGTTCCGCGTCCAGGGCCGCCTCGCCCGCGGCGGTGAGGTGGAATTTGCGGGCGATGCCGCCGACCGGGTCGGGAATGCGGTCCACGAGCCCGCCGCGCAGCAGTGCCGCGGTCTGCCGGTTGACGGTGGAGGTGTCGAGGCCGAAGGCCTCGGTGAGCTGGCCGATGGACATCGGGCCGGTGACGGCCAGGCGGCTCAGCAGCACGTAGGCGCTGCGGTCCAGGCGGGTGCCGTCGCGGCGGTAGCGGGCGTTGATGGTGTAGCGGCCGAGCAGCATGGTTTCGAATTCGACTCGGGCCGTGGGCTTTCCGGACGCATCCGCGGGCTGATCCATGCCGTCCTCTCGTCGAGCGCTGCGGAATCTGTCTACCACAGGTGACCCGCGTCACATCGTCTATGTGCATCATGCACACAGTATGTATCGTACACATGCGTTGATCTCGACCGATGAGGAGAAACGCATGTCCCCGCGACCCGAAGACCCGGACTTGACCGTCCACCCGGGCGGCATCGTCGGCGTGCTGGCCCTGGCCGGCATCATCGCCGCCGTCATGCAGACCCTGGTGGTGCCGCTGCTGGGCGAACTGCCGCAACTGCTGCACACCTCCGCCTCCAATGCCTCCTGGGTGGTGACCGCGACCCTGCTGGCCGCGGCCGTCACCACCCCGGTCGCCGGGCGGCTCGGCGACCTCTACGGCAAGCGGCTCATGCTGCTGGTCTCCACCGTGCCGCTGATCGCGGGCTCGGTGCTGTGCGCGCTGGCCGACTCGGTCGCGCCCATGATCATCGGCCGCGGGTTGCAGGGCATGGGGATGGGCATTCTGCCGCTGGGCATTTCGGCGCTGCGGGACCTGCTGCCCGCGGAGCGGCTGGGTCCGTCCATCGCCATGGTGAGCGCCTCCATGGGAATCGGCGGCGCGCTCGGCCTGCCCATCGCGGCAGCCGTTGCGCAGCACGCGGATTGTCGGGTGCTGTTCTGGGGCGCGGCCGGGTTGAGTCTGCTCATCGCGATTCTCATCTACGCGGTGGTGCCCGCCGTGCCGGTGAGCGCCACCGGCCGCTTCGACGCGATCGGGGCGCTGGGGCTGGGCGCGGGACTGGTCTGCCTGCTGCTGGCCGTGTCCAAGGGCTCGACCTGGGGCTGGGGGAGCGGCACCATCCTGGGACTGTTCGCGGCGGCGGTGTTGAGCCTGGCGCTGTGGGGTTGGTGGGAGCTGCGGATCGCCGACCCGCTGGTCGACCTCCGGGTGGCCGCGCGGCCGAAAGTGCTGCTCACCAATGCCTCTTCGATGGTGCTGGGCTTCGGCATGTACTCGGCCTCGCTGATCGTGCCGCAGCTGTTGCAGCTGCCGAAGGCCACCGGCTACGGGCTCGGGCAGTCCATGCTGGCCATGGGCCTGTGGATGGCCCCGGGCGGATTGATGATGATGGTGGTCTCGCCGCTGGGCGCGAAACTGTCCGCGGCGCGCGGGCCGAAGGTGACGCTGACCGCCGGGGCGCTGGTGCTGTCGGCGGGGTACGCGATCTCGACCGTGCTCATGGGGTCGACCTGGGGCCTGCTGGTGTCGGTCTGCGTCTGCAACTGCGGGGTGGCGCTGGCCTACGGCGCGATGCCCGCGCTGATCATGAGCGCGGTGCCGCTGTCGGAGACCGCGGCGGCCAACAGTTTCAACACGCTCATGCGGTCCATCGGCACCTCGTTCTCCGCGGCGGTGATCGGCGCGGTGCTCTCGCAGCTGAGCGTGCGCCTCGGCGGGCACGCGATTCCGAGCGAAAGCGGTTTCCGCACCGGCCTTTTCATCGGCTGCGGGGTGGCGGCGGTCGCGGCGGTGATCGCGGCCTGCATCCCCGTGGGCGGCACGGATTCCGGCCGTCGGCAGGCGAGCGAACGCGCGGGTGCGGCCGCGGCTTGATCGCATGTCCACATAACGCCTGAGCATTCGTCCATCTGCGGCACGAATCGAATAGCAGTGGACTTGCTGCCTCGGTGCTGTACTGTCCGCAGTCGGAGCGCGAGACCGCCGCGCTCCGGCGCAATCCGCAGGTCTCGACTTCGGGAGGGACAATGCTCGCCGATTCTCCGGATGTTTGCGAAACCGCACCGGCATCCTCCGGCCGCAGCGCCGGGTCCGCCCGGTCCGGTGACTGGGCCTTCGAATGGCAACGGCAGCTACGGAAGTGGAACGACACCAGCTCGGCAATCGCGCTGACGCTACCCCAGCTGCTCACCAGGGCCGCCTCCTACGACCCCGAGGCCCCGGCTGTGGTGTGCGGGCCCCTCACCCTCACCTACCGCGAACTCGCCGCGCATTCGAACGGCTTGGCGCGCAGGCTGATCGGCGCGGGCATCGGACCGGAGGACGTGGTGGCCGTCGCGCTACCCCGGTCGCCGGAGTGGGTGGTGGCGGTGTGCGCGGTCGCGCACGCCGGGGCCGCCTTCCTGGCCGTCGACCCGGACTCACCGCCCGCGCGCATCGCCCCGATCCTCGCGGATTCCGGTGCGACCGCGGGGATTACGACCGATTACCGGCGCGAACACCTGCCCGCCATGGCAGGCGGGTGGCTTGCGATGGATCCCGTCGGGACGGGCTCGGCTCCCATCGCGGCGCCGATCACCGATGCCGAGCGGGTGCGGCCGCTGCGCCTGCAGCATCGGGCCTACGTCGTCTACCCGTACGAGTCCAGCGGCATCGTGCGCGGCGCGACCATCACCCACGCCGGGCTGGCCAATCTCGTGGTGACCCAGGCCCAGCGCTGCGACACCGACCCGGACGCCCGGGTGCTGGCCGCGGCCGCGCCGGGCCGCGACGCCGCGGTGTGGGAGTTGTTGCTGGCCTTGGCCTCCGGGGCGACGCTGGTGCCGGCCCCGCCCGGGCCCTACGCGGGCGCGGACCTCTACGAGCTCATGGTGGCGGCCCGGGTCACCCACGCCGTGCTGACCCCGCACATCCTGGCCACCCTGCCCGGCGCGGAACCGCTGCCGCACCTGCGCCTGCTCGCCACCGCGGGCGCGCCCTGCCCGCCCAAGCTGACCGGGATCTGTTCGGCCGGAAGGTCGTTCGTGAGCGGCTACGGCTGGGCCGAGGCGGGCATGTGCGCCACCCTGAGCCGTCCCCTGGGCACGGTCGGGTCGCAGGCCGCGGTACCCATCGGCGGCCCGGTGGTCGGCGGTCGCTGCTACGTGCTGGACGAGAAGATGAACGAGCTGCCGCCCGGCGTGATCGGTGAAATCTATGTCGCCGGTGCCGGATTGGCGCGCGGTTACCGCCGCCGCGCCGGTCTCACCGGCACTCGTTTCGTGGCCGATCCCTACGGGGCCCCGGGCGATCGCATGTACCGCACCGGTGAGCTCGGCTGCTGGCGCGGCGACGGCGAACTCGAGCACCACGGCCGCCTCGGCTCCACGCCGATCGGAGCGCTCGTCGGCCACGGCAACGCCGCCGTCCTCGGCGAGGCGGCGGCGCGGCTCTGACAGGGGGTCCTGTCTCCCAGCGGTTTTCACGCCTGTTGGGTGGGCAGGACGATGAGCTGGCGCAGGTTCACGTGCGCCGGGCGGCTGGTGGTGTAGGCGATCAGGTCGGCGATGTCGTCCGGGCGCAGCGACTCGATGAACTGGAACATGCCGTCGAGTTGACCGCTCAGTTCGGCATTGTCGATGTGGTTGCCGAGTTCGGTGTCGGTGAGACCGGGCTCGATATTGGTGACCCGCACCCTGCGGGAACCCAGTTCGGTGCGCAGGCTCGCCGACAGCTGGGTGATGGCGGCCTGGGTGGCCCCGTAGACCGCGTAGCTGGGGAAGGCTACGTGTGCGCCGATCGAGGAGATATTGACCAGATCGGCGGGGCGGCCCGCGTCGGCGGCGGCCAGCAGGTCCGGCAGAAAGGCGCGGATCATCCGGAGCCGCCCGCCCACATTGGTTTCCAGCATGCGGGTCCACTCGTCCTCGCGGCCGTCGGTGATCGGATTGGGCAGCATGACGCCCGCCGAGTTCACCACCAGATCGACCGGTCCGAACCCCGCGTGCACGGCCGCGGCGGCCGCGCTCACGCTCGCCGCGTCGGTGACGTCGACGGTGACCGCCAGCGCGGTCCCGCCCTCGGCCTCGATCTTGGCGGCCAGGGTGGCCAGCCGGTCCGCGCGCCGCGCCAGCAGCGCCACCCGGGCCCCGCTGCGGGCCAGCAGCAGTGCGGTGGCCTCGCCCATGCCGCTGGCGGCTCCGGCGATGACGGCGGTGCGGCCGGTCAGGTTCTCGTAGCTCATTTTCCGTGCTCCTTCGCGTTTGCGGTGTGCACTCATCCTGCGAGCGCGCGAGCCGGGCAACGAGGGTTGCGGTTTTCCTGGGTCTGCCGGTACCAGGATGAGGTCGTAGTCTGGGAGGCATGCAGAACGACCTGGGCGAATTCCTGCGCTCCCGCCGCTCCCGCATCCAGCCCGCCGAGGCGGGCCTGCGCGAGTACGGCCGCCGCCGCGTCCCGGGGCTGCGCCGGGAGGAGGTGGCGCAGCTGGCGGGGGTCAGCGTCGACTACTACATCCGGCTGGAACAGGGCCGCGGCAAACATGTTTCGGACGCCGTGCTCGACGCGGTCGCCCGCGCGCTGCGCCTGAGCGATCCCGAACGGCTACACCTGTACGCGCTGGCCCGCCCGGGCGGCACGGTCGATGCCCACCCGACCACGGCCACCGGCGTCTACCGCGACGCGATCCGCCCGGGCACCCGCCTGGTCGTCGACGCGCTGACCGCTCCGGCCTTCGTGCTGGGCCGCCGCATGGACGTGCTGGCCTGGAATGCCATGGGCGACTTGGTCTCCGGGTTCTCACGGGTGCCGGACGCCGAACGCAATCAGGCCCGCTACCTGTTCCTCGAGCCGCACGCGCCGACCATGTACCCCGACTGGGAGACGGTGGCGGGCGAGACCGTCGCCTACCTGCGCCGCGACGCGGGCCTGCACCCCGATGACGGCAAGCTCACCGCCCTGGTCGAGGAGCTCTCGGCCCGCAGCCCGGCCTTCCGCAGGCATTGGGCGGCGCACCCGGTCAAGGAGAAGACGTTCGGGGCCAAGCTCATTCACCACCCCGAGGTGGGTCCGATCGACCTCGGCTACGAGACCCTGGTGCTGCCGGGCGATCCCGATCAGCTGCTGGTGGTCTACACCGCCGCGCCGGATTCCCCGGCCGCGGCGGCGCTGGCCCGGCTCGCCGAGCTGCACGCCGTCACCGTGTGACGGCGGATATCAGTTGCCGGCCATGCCTTCTCAGTTGCTGGCGATGGTTTTGCGGTGCACCGGGCCGTGCGGCTCGGCGCAGTGCGGCTCGTGGTCGTGGTCGGCGTCGGGCGGGCACTCGTCGTGGTCGGTGTAGTCGACTTGGAGGACGGCGTGGTCGATGTGGTGGTGCTCGGCCAGCATGTGGGCCACCGCCGCGCGCACGGCGTGGCTGTCCGCGCCGGGTGCGACCAGAATGTGCGCCGACAGTGAAGGCACGCCGGAGGTGATCTCCCAGATGTGCAGGTCGTGCACCTCGACCACCGCGTCGACGTCGGCCATCTCGCGGCCGATCTCGACCGGGTCCAGATAGCTGGGCGCGGCCTCGAGGAAGATCCGGCCCGAGGCCCGGACCAGGCCGACGCCCGCCTTGACCATGAGCACCACCACGATCAGGGTGGCGATGCCGTCGGCGCGGGTGAAGCCGGTGAGCATGATGATCAGACCGGCGATCGCGGTGGCGATGAAGGCGAACAGGTCGTTGAGGATGTGCTGATACGCGCCCTCGACATTGAGACTGGTCCGGTTGGCGCGGCTGATCATCCAGCTGGCCAGCAGGTTCACCACGATGCCGACCAGCGCGGTGACCAGCACCAGCCCACCGGTCACGTCCGGCGGATCGATGAGCCGGCGGATCGCCTCGTAGGTGAGCCAGGCCGCCAGCCCGAGCAGGGTCAGGCCGTTGGCCTGGGCGGAGAGGATCTCGGCGCGTTTCCAGCCGTAGGTCATGCGGCCCTGGGCGGGCCGGGCCGCCAGCCGGATGGCCCACAGCGCCAGCACGATCGAGGCGGCGTCGGTGAGCATGTGCGCGGCGTCCGACAGCAGCGCCAGCGACCTGGCGATCAGGCCGACCACGACCTCGCCGAGCAGGAACGCGACGATGACCGCGAGCGCGCCCGCCAGCCAGCGCTTGTCGCTGTCGGCGGTCGCGCCGTGCGAGTGCCCGGCGTGGTCGTGTCCATGCGCGTGGGAATGCCCGTGCTCGCCCATAACCCTCCTTCGGTAGTGCCCGAAACACCATATGCACGAATCGCTATGTATGCAATATTTGTGACATGTCCGATTCGGGCTGATCGCTACGGGCATGCGGAGAATTGCCCGGAGGGAACTCCAGCGGGGAACGGCGACCCATGACTCCTGCATACGCCTGATGGCGGGACCGGGCATGCGCGGCACGCCGAGCACGCCCCGGGCCGCCGGTGGAGAGCCTAAAATCGGCGGCGTGGACGCAATCCTGACAACTATCGGTGTAGTCGCGGTCGTCGGCGTCGCGGGGGCGGCCTATGCGGCCTTCCTGCTGCTACGCGGGCGTAAATAGACCTGGGGGCAAGGCTTTTCGCGGTGGTTCGTCAGTTCGCCACCACGGGCCAGGGATAGAAGGCCAGGTGGATCAGCAGGACCACGAGTCCGGCGAGCAGGATGGCGGCGACCGGGTGGGCGCGTCGCTCCAGATACCCGACGGTGCGAAAAAGCGTGGGGAAGGGGACATCCCGGCTGAAGAACATGGCCAGGATGCTGGGCACGATCACCCACATGAGGGCGATCAGCCCGTAGAGCACGTACGCACCGAGGTACGAGTGCGGGTGCATGCCGCGGTCGGCGGCGGCGAACAGCACGCCGAAGACATAGGTGCCGACCGCGCCCAGCAGATAGCCCGCGCCCAGCAGGGTGATCGGTGAATCGGTTTTGGTCATACGGCCGTTCGCGGTGAGGGTGCGCCCGACGATCGATTGCACGACCGGCTCGGGAGGCGTGGCCAGTTGGGGGACGGCGTAATACGCCAGCAGCACGATCACCGACACCACGACCAGCCGCACCCAGCTGTGCTGGGTCTCCAAGTGCCCGATGGTATTCGAGATGGTGGGCCAACTCGCCAGCCCGAAGACCGACGCCAGTTCGGACACGGCGATCGCCAGCCCCGCGAGGCCCCACATGCAATAGCCCCAGAATTCCAGCGAACGTCCCGCCGCAGTGGGTGCGGCGTCGCTGCCGACTACCTCGGTCATAGTGCCGTTTTATCACTAAAATGGGTCCCTACCTGGGTGCATGTCTACTCGAAACCAGGTTGGAACGACCCCGACACCTCTCGGTACCGGATGGTCGGTCCGGGCTTAGAGGTGTCGGCAGCCTGCGCTCGGCTACTTGCCGTCGGCGGTGAGGCGCCCGGCGGTGCCCCAGCTGTCGGCGGGGGTCTCGTGGATCCAGACCTGCACCGCTTCGGCCGGGATCTGGTAGGCGTCGACGAAGGCGTCGGTAATGCGGCGGACCAGGTCGCGCTTGAGCTCGACGGTGCGCGGACCCTGCTGCACGGTGACGATGGGCATGACTGTTCTCCTTCACGAAAACTGCTGGGATGCAGGCCGTTCGGCGGCCCGAGAACAGTTCACCGGAATTCCGCGCCCCGATCGATGGGCAGGTCGTGCGCACAGCGATAAGGAATCCTTATCGCGTCCCGGCTACACGGCGGCGAGCAGCGCGCCGAGCAGGCGCAGATTGGGTGAGGCGGCGTCGGCGCGCACCGCCAGCGCGATGGGCAGGCTCAGGCCACCGTCGGCGAACGGGCGGAACGCGACCCGGGGATTGCGGGTCTGGCGGGCATTGGATTCGTAGACCACCGTCCACATGGGCGAACCCGCGCCGATGGCGGCCAGGGTGTCCTGCAGGGTGGTGGAGGTGGGGGCGGGCGACGGCTCGAATCCCGCACGCGCGCAGGCGTTCAGCACCAGATCCACCAGCGCGGGGTGATTGCGCCGCTCGGTGAGGCGCAGCGGCACCTCGGCCAGATCGGGCAGCCGCACCGACTCCCGTCGCGCCAGCGGGTGTCTGGCGGGCAGCGCCACCACCAGTGGATCGTCCCAGGCGGGCAGGAAGTCCAACTCCGGGCTCTCGCCGGGCTCCGGGGCGCGCACGAACGCGGCGTCCAGATCGCCGGTGGCCACCTGCGCCAGGCGATCCCGCACGGGCAGGGTCAGCAGTTCCACCTGGACCTGCGGGGCCTGCTCGGCGAAGGCGTCGAGCACCGCGTCCAGCCGCTCGCCGAGCCCGGTCACCGTGCCCAGCCGGAACACCTCGGCGCGGCCGTCGGCCAGGTCCGCGATCGAGGCCCGCGCCCGGTCCGCGGCGGCGAGCACGGCCCGGGCCGCGGGCAGGAAGCGCAGCCCGGCCTCGGTCAGCCGCACCCGCCGGGGTGAACGATCCAGCAGTTGCACGCGCAGTTCGCGTTCCAGCCGTTGCACCTGCTGGCTGACCGCCGGCTGGGCGATGTGCAGCCGCTCGGCCGCCCGCCCGAAATGCAGTTCCTCGGCGACGGTCACGAAGTACCGCAACTGGCGCAATTCCACCGGGTCATCCAAACATCAGCGGCACGCGCGCGGCACATCAGTGCCGGGCGCGGCGGGCGGAGATCAAGAGTCCGGCGGGGATCAGGCCCAGCACGAATCCGGAGGGGAAGAGCACGGCGAAGTTGGCGGCCGACCACACGCCCAGCGAAATGCCCACCGCGCGTGGGACTTCCCGATCCTCGCGGGCTGATTTCGTGATCATCAGGCCGAGCGCGATGAGCGGGACGACGAAACTGCCGGGCAGGGCCCAGAAGTCGGCCAGGGGCTGGGCGTGCGACGAGTCGTCGGTATTGCGCGACAGCCCGCCGGAGAACCATTCGGCCCAGCTCGGCCGGGTGACGGGGATGAAGTACGCGGTGTGCAGCAGGCCGATGGCGATGACGGAGCGCCCGGCCCAGAGGGTGCGGGTGCGGGCCGGATCGCGGCGGAGGGCGGGGATGGGTTCGACCGTGGTCATGGTCTGCTCCTCTGCATGAATATCGATACTCGAGTTTCGAAACTCTAGTATCGATATAGTGACACCGTGAGCACCCCGCGACAAGGCCCCGGCCGTCCCCGAGAGGATCGGATAGATCACAGCGTGCTGGACGCCACCCGGAAGCTGCTCGCGCACAAGGGATATGCCGCCCTGACCGTGGACGCGGTGGCGGCCGCCGCCGGGGTCAGCAAGGCCGCCATCTACCGCCGCTTCGGCTCCAAGGCCGAGATGGCCTTCCGGGCCGCGGTGCACGACAACGAATTGCCCGAGCCCATCGACACCGGTTCGCTGCGCGGCGACCTGCGCGCGCTGGCCTACAAGATCAGGGCCTCGATGGGCAATCCACTGTCCCGGCAGTCCGGGCCCGCCCTGATCGCCGAAGTGGGCAAGGATCCGGCCCTGGCCACGCGATTGCGGGAGGGCGCGCTCGGCGTGGAGGTCGACTACGTGCGGGCCATTCTCGAACGGGCCGTCGCGCGTGGCGAATTGGCCGAACTACCGGACCCGGCCGCCGTGCACCTGCTGATGGCGGGCCCGATGTTCTACTCGCTGTTCGGATTCCAGCAGTCGATCGCGGACGAGCTGTGCGAGCGGGTGGCGGCGGTGGTCGCCGCCGGGCTGCTCTCGGGCGAGTGACGTGACGCGCCTCAGGCGAGATAGCGCCCGTACCAGTCGATTACGCGCCGCCACGCCTCGGCGGCCGCGGCGGGCTGGTAGCGCGGGCCGGTGTCGTTGAAGAAGGCGTGGTCGGCGTTGTCGGCGACGAAGCTCTCGTGCGGCAGGCCCGCCTTGTCCAGGGCCGCCTCGGCGGCCGGGCGCGAGGCGTCGACGCGGCTGTCGAGCGCGCCGTAGATCGCCAGCACCGCGGCCTGGGCGCCGGTGACCTGACCGCCGTCGGGGAAGGGTCCGTAAAAGGGCGTGGCAGCGGCCAATTCGGCGGTGCCCGAGGTCAGCAGCAGCCAGGTCAGGCCGCCACCGAAGCAGAAACCGGTGGCCCCCAGCTTCTTCCCCGGGACCCGTTTGCCCAGTTCGGCCAGGCCCGCGCGCAGGTCGGCCACGAAGCGGTCCTGGGGGATCTTGCTCAGCGCCGCGGTGGCGGCGGCCGGGTCGGTGAAGGTGGCGGTGCCGCCCTCCTCGGAGAGCAGGTCCACGGCCAGCGCCGAATAGCCCGCACCCGCGAAACGGCCGGTGACGGAACGGATGTGGTCGGTGAGGCCCTTGTTCTCGTGGATCACCAGCACGCCGCCCCTGGGCTGCGCCGCGGCCGCCCAGGCCGCCTGTAGGGTGCGGCCCTCGGGTCCGGGCAGGGTGACGGCGGTGGCCTGGAGCGCGGTCGCGGTGCCCGGTGGGGCCGCGGTCGGCGATGCGGAGCCGGTGGCCGTGGGCGATCCGGATGCGGTGGGAGTCGGGGACTGCTTCGCGGACTCCGCGCACGCCGCCAGCAGCGCCGCCGCCGCGGGCGTGGCCATGCCGAGCAGTCCCAGTCGTCGCAGCGCCTCCCGGCGGCTGAGCAGTCCCTCCGCGTGATCGGTGGCGATTTCCTCTGCGATATAGCGCTGCAGCGGCGTCATGCCCAAAGCCTAGGCTCGAGGTTGCCGTCAAGCCCACCGAATCATGGGCCCTTTCTCAAACTAACAATTTCGGTGATTCGAACGAATGTTTCTGTGGGGGAAGTGAATTGCCTGGGGCGCCACCATGAGTGCTCGACGACGCCCGCGACTACCAGTCGCAGAACACGTACTACTTCCAGTCGCCGAGCAAGAACATCAAATGCGGCATCTACGTGGACGACATCCACACCGTCGGCTGCCAGCTGAAGAACGCCACCGTCATCCCGGCCGGCCTGAGCTGCGCCAACAACCCGGGCCACTCGGTGGCCGCCCAGGTATCGGGCGGCAACTCCCAGTTCATCTGCCTCAACCAGGGCGTCTATGTCGGCCCGCCGACCGACGGTTCGACCGCGCCCGGCTTCCACGAGGGCGGCGGCAAGGTCCTCGAGTACGGCCAGACCATCGGCGTGCGCGGTGTCATCTGCGAATCCATGACCTCCGGTGTCCGCTGCTCGACGGCCGGTCACGGCTTCTTCATCGCCGCGGACGCACAGTCGCTGTTCTGACCCCGAGGGTGTCAGGCGGCATGTCAGGTCGGTGTCAGGTCGATATCAGGCGGGCTGCCGAGAGTAGTCCCCATGAACAGCACAGCAATCGCGGCCCAGGGGCTGCGGAAGGCCTACGGGGACAAGACGATCCTCGACGGCATTGATCTGAGCATCGGCGCGGGCACCATCTTCTCGCTGCTCGGTCCGAACGGGGCGGGCAAGACCACCACGGTGAACCTGCTGACCACCCTGCTGAAGGCCGACGGCGGCAGCGCGCAGGTGGCCGGATACGACATCGCGACCCAGACCAAGGCGGTCCGCGCCTCGATCGGGGTCACCGGTCAGTTCGCGGCGGTCGACGATCTGCTCACCGGTGCGGAGAACCTCCAGCTCATGGCGGATCTGCACCGGCTGCGCGGCACCGAGCGCAAGCAGGTGATCGGTTCGCTGCTGGATCGCTTCGAGCTGACCGAGGCGGCGGGCAAGCAGGCTTCCACCTACTCCGGCGGTATGCGCCGCAAGCTGGACCTGGCCATGACGCTGGTGACCAGGCCGCGCATCGTCTTCCTCGACGAGCCGACCACCGGCCTGGACCCGCGCAGCCGCCGCACCATGTGGGAGATCGTGCGGGAACTGGTCTCCGACGGCGTGACCATCTTCCTCACCACCCAGTATCTGGAGGAGGCCGATCAGCTCGCCGACCGGATCGCGGTGCTCGACGGCGGCCGCATCGTCGCCGAGGGCACACCCGAGGACCTCAAGCGCCGCGTGCCCGGCAGCTACATCCGGCTCCGCTTCGCTGACCACGCGAACCTCGAGGCGGCCGCCCGCGTGCTGCCCGCCGCCACCCCCGACACCGAGGCCCTGAGCCTGCAGGTGCCCGGCAACGGCGGGACGAAAGCCCTTCGGTCCCTACTGGATCGGCTCGCCGATCACTCCCTGGAGGCCGAAGAGGTCTCCATCCACACCCCTGATCTCGATGACGTTTTCCTTGCCCTGACCGGGCACGCCACCACGGAGGCCGAAGCCCGATGAGCACCGCCATCGCAACCGCGAACACCACCGCCACCACCCCCAACCCGCTCTCCGCGGCGCTCGGCGACGCGTCGATCATGTTGCGCCGCAACTTCAAACACATCGCCCGCAACCCGGTCACCATCTTCAATGCCGCGCTCATGCCGGTGGTGATGCTGCTGATCTTCGTGTACGTGTTCGGCAGCGCGTTCAATGTCGGCGGGCACTACATCGACTACGCGACCCCGGGCATGCTGCTGCTGGCCGTCAGCTACGGGCTCTCGGGCACCGCGGTCTCGGTGAACTCGGACATGGCCAAGGGCGTCATCAACCGCTTCAAGGTCATGGACGTGTCCCGGGGCGCGGTGCTGTCCGGCCACGTGGCGGCCACCATCGTCACCAATGTGATCGCCATCGCGGCGGTGCTGGGTGTCGCCTTCGCGCTGGGCTTCCGCTCGCCGGCGAGCGCGGCGGAATGGCTGGGCGCGATCGGCGTGATGCTGGCGACCTCCTTCGCGGCCTCCTGGCTGACCGTGGCGCTCGGCATGGCGGCCAAGAGCCCGGAGTCGGCGGGCATGGCCATGGTGCCGCTGATCATGCTGCCCTTCCTGAGCAGCGCGATCGTGCCCGCCGACCAGATGGGCCAGGGGGTGCGGCAGTTCGCGCAGTACCAGCCCTTCACCCCGATCATCGAATCCCTGCGCGGGTTTCTCACCGGAGCGCCGTCCGGTGGCTACACCGCCGCCGCGCTGGCCTGGTGCGCCGGGTTCGCCATCGTCGGATACCTGTGGTCGCGTGCCACTTTCAACAAGCGAGCGTGACCGCGGTCAATTCCGTCCAGCCCGCCTTCGCACCCGCCCGCATCGCCTCGGTGAAGTCCGCTTCATCGAGGCGATCGCGCGTTGCCGACTCGATGCGGGTCGCATCGGCGAGGGTGCGATCGGGCAGGCCGCGCACCGCGTTGCTCGCCGCGAGCAGCCGTGCGGCCTGCTCGTTTTCGTCATTGCGCAGCGCCAGGTCCGCGATGCCGACAATGATCCGGGCCAGCAGCGGTGCGTGGCCCGCCTCGACGGCCGCCCGCAGGGCCGCGGCATGCTCGGCGCGGGCCACGTCGAGATCGGTGGAGAGGTAACCGAGCAACTCGTGGATCCGCGCGCTCACGTTCGGCAGGTCGAAGTTCTCGCCCGACATGGTTCTCGCGATGGCGATCTGGCGGTGCACCTCCTCGGGGTCGCCGCGCCAGCGCGCCAGCTGCGCCTTCTCCAGCGCCAGCTCGGCCAGGGAGTTGGGCCAGGCCGCCTCGTCCGCGCACCGCTGCGCCTCGTCCATGGCGGCCGCGCTCGTCTCGGAATCGCCCAGCAGCCAATACAACTGAGCCTGTCGCGACCGGATTCGGACCACGTCCTCGAGCGCGCCGACCTCGGTGACCACCGTGACCGCCTGCTCCAATAGCGCACAGGCGTCGGCGAATTCGCCGCGCCCCGCGATCCGGTCGGCCAGCTCGGTCAGCGCGAACGAGATGCCCCAGCGCTCGCCGATCGCCCGGAAGTCCGCGAGCGCCGTCTCGAGGTACTCGTCCACCTCCTGCCCGTCGCGGCCGAGCACGATCCGCATCTTGCCCATTTGCAGGCGGGCCAGGGCGCGCACCCAGGGGTCGTCGTCGGCGAGCTGTGGCTCGAAGGCGGTCAGCATGGCGTCCGGCCCCTGCAGCAGGCGCTCCAGCGCGCCGATGAACCCGATGGCCGGGTGCCCGCCCGGGCTCTTCCGGTCGAACCGGGACGCCTTGTGGATCCATTCCTGAAGCTGGGCCGCGTCTTTGGGCCCGGAGGACAGGAAGTGCACGACCATGCCGTAGACCGTGGCCCGGATCGCGGCGTCCACCTCGCCGGGCAGGTCGGCGGCCGCGGTGACGAATTCCAGCCCCTCGTTCTTGTGTCCGCCCAGCCACCAGTACCAGCCGCCGACCGCCGCCAGGCGCAGGGCACCGGCCGCTTCGCCGGCCGCGAGCGCGCCGCGCATGGCGGAGGCGATGTTGTCGTGCTCGGTGTCGAGGATGGCGAGCCACTCCAGCTGCTCGGCGCGGCGCAGGTGCGGCTCGGCGGTGGTGGCGAGTTCGGTGAAGTACGAAAGATGCGCCCGGCGTGCGAGATCCGCTTCACCGGCCGCCTCCAGCCGTTCCCGGGCGTACTGCTTGATGGTGTCGAGCATGCGGTAGCGCGGCGCGGCGTCCGCGGTGACCACCAGCAGCGATTTCTCGGTCAGCGCGGTCAGCAGTTCGAGCACCTCCCACTGCTCGATCGCCGCCGACTGCCCGGCCACGCCCTCGTCGCCGGAGACCGCGCAAACCTGTTCGGCCGCTTCGAGACTCGCGCCGCCGGAGAACACCGCGAGGCGGCGCAGCACCGTGCGCTCGGCCTCGGTGAGCAGTTCCCAGCTCCAGTCGACCACCGCGCGCAGGGTCCGATGCTGGGGCATCGCGGTGCGGCTGCCGCCGGTGAGCAGGCGGAACCGGTCGTCGAGGCGGGTGGCGAGCTGGTCGGGGGTCATGGTGCGCAGCCGGGCCGCGGCCAGTTCGATGGCCAGCGGGATGCCGTCGAGCGCGCGGCAGACGCGGGCCATGGTGGCCAGCGCGTGGGCGTCGGTCGCCAGGTCCTTGCGCACCGCGCGGGCCCGATCCAGCAGCAGCTGGACGGCGGGGGAGGATTCGATGGCGGCCGGATCGGCGTCCGCGGCCGGCAGGCTCAACGGCGCGACCTGCCACAGTGCCTCGCCCGTAATGCCCAGTGGCTCACGGCTGGTCGCGAGGATCCGCAGTTTCCGGCATTCGCCGAGCACGCGGTGCGCGAAGGCCGCGGCGGCGTCGATCACGTGCTCGCAGTTGTCCAGGATGAGCAGGGTTTCGCGCTCGCGCAGGGCGGCGATGAGCCGCTCCATCGGTTCCGCCTGGGGCCCGCCGCCGAGCAGCGCGTCGCGCAGACCCAGTGCGGCCAGCGCGGATTGGGCCAGGTCGCCGCTCGCGTCGGTGGCGGCCAGTTCCACCAGCCAGGCTCCGTCGGGCAGATCGTCGAGCAGGGTGTGCGCGGTCTCCAGGGCCAGCCGGGTCTTGCCGGAGCCGCCGGGGCCGGTGATGGTGGTCAGACGGTGGTCCGCGATGAGTTCGCGCACCACCGCGATATCGGCGTATTTGCCTACGTAGCTGGTCAATTCGGCGCGCAGGTTGGTCCGGCGCTCGGTGTCCTTGGCGCCGACCTCGCCGCGCAGCAGGGCGACATGCAGGGCGGCCAGCTCCGGGGAGGGGTCGACGCCCAGTTCGTCGGCGAGGGTCTCGCGCACCCGCTCGTAGGCGGTGAGCGCGTCGTTGCCGCGCCCGGCGGCGGCCAGCGCCCGCATGAGCGAACCGGCCAGCCGTTCCCGCATCGGGTGCCGACCGGTGAGTTCGGTGAGCTCGGCGATCAGCTCGGTGCCCCGGCCCAGCCGGATCTCGGCCTCGTAGAGATCCTCCAGCGCGGCCAGGTGCAGGCCCTCGAATCGGACCAGCACCGCGTCGACATCCCCGCTGCCGGGCAGGCCGACGTCCTGCATGAGCGGGCCGCGCCACAGGTCCAGGGCCTCGCGCAGCAGCCGGGCCTGCTGCCCGTCGTCACCGCCGCGGGCCTGGTCGACGAGCCGTTCGAAGCGCACGGCGTCGACGGCGTCGGGGCTCACCACCAGCCGGTAGCCGCCCGCCTGCACCTCGATGGAGCCGTCCGGCAGCAGTCGCCGCAGCCGGGAGACCAGGGCCTGCAGGGCGTTCGCCGCGTCGGCCGGGGGCTGCTCGCCCCAAATCCAGTCGACCAGATTCGTTTTCGACACCGCGCGACCGGGCTCGAGCGCGAGGGCGATGAGCAGCCCGCGCAGTCGCGCACCCGGTACCTCTATCGGTTTCCCGTCCTCTGCCCGGATCTCGAGCGGTCCAAGCATCCTGATTCGCACCCGGCCATTCTGCCGTGCGCTCCCGACGGTCGCCGGGCTGCGCACATCAGGCGACGGCGGTGTGCCGAATGATGATGTTGCCTAGTGTCC
>NZ_BJWY01000007.1 GCF_007990715.1 Nocardia seriolae NBRC 15557
GTACTAGATCGAGTTGTACACGGGTACCAGTTGATCCGCACCGATCCCATCGCCGGAACAACGAATCCCACAGTGGTAGAACGTGTTACATTCTGGCCGTAACGATTGGCTCTTCCGCACTCCGCCCGAACACCAGCGCGGCGACCCGGCGACCGTCCGCGAAACACAGCGGATCTACTTCGACCCGTCGACGCCTCCCGACGTCTACGTCCAGCCCGGTGCGGGCCACGGCATCGCGCACGAACCGAACGGCGCCGACGGCTTCGACGCCGTGCTCACCTGGCTCGCCGAGCGAGGATTCGATCGTCGACCGCGATCGCGGGGCCGGGCTCAGATCGGGTTGACGTCCGAGACCAGCCAGCGGCTGCCGTTCTTGTCCAGCGTCACCCGCAGCCGGCTCGCGTCGTAGGTGCCCTTGGAGGGGTCCTTGCCCGCGCCCTTCTGGTTGAGGTAGACCATGACCTCCACGTGCTCGGAATCCGCCTTGATCACACCGGTTTCCGTGGCGGTGGCCTGGACGACGAGTTCCTTCTCCTTCGCGGCGGGCGCGAGGACGGTATTGGTGACCTTCAGCCAATCGTCGCGGAATTTCGGGGTCATGTCCTCGCACACCTTGGGCATGGTGGTGTCGATGGTCCGGAAGTTGTAGCCGAACATGCCTTCCACGGTCCGCGTGGCCACCACGGTGGACTGCTCGCGGGCCTGGTCGACGTGGCTGTCCTGCCAGTAGCCGTAGCCGATCCAGCCGCCGATGCCGAGACCGGCGGCGAAGACGACGAGGGCACAGACCATGAGGATCAGATCGCGCTGGCGCTTGCTCATACCGTCATCTCCATTCCGGTCGCGGTGATGCCGCCCTTGTCGTCCCGGGACAGCGTCACCTTGAACCGGTACTGCCGCTGCTGCTGGCCATCGGCGCCCGCGTTGGTGAGGACCTGCTTGACCGCGACGAGCACGATCGCGGAGTGATCGTCGGAGGACTGCAGGGCGGCCTCGACGACCTCGCCCTTGGCCCGGACCTGTGCCTTCTGCACGATGCCCGCGTAGTCGTCCTTGCGGTCGGTGTAATCCTTGTGCAGGTCACCGGAAGTCACCGCGAGCACCCGGTTGATGTCGTCCTGGGCGGTATCGGCGCTGATATTGGTGACATTGAGCATCGCCTGCTTGGCGGCCTGCACGTAGTCCGCGCGCAGCGCGTCCTGATCGGCGATGGCGCTGCGCTGGTGGGCGGCCCACACGGTGCCGCTCACCGTCACCACCGTGAGCACCAGGGCGGCGATCGCGACGACCCGCATCCAGAGGCTGCCGCCGTCGGCCGAAGCGACTGCGGGCGCTTCGGATTCGGGGGCAGCGGCAGGGGCGTCTTCGACCGGCTCGCCGGACTCCGGCGGGGAGTCCGGCGGCGCGGCGTCCGCGACGGCGACATCGCCCCACCCGGTCACCTCCACCGGTGCCGAGTCGGCCGGGGACTCCTTGGCGAGCGCCACGACGTCGGGCTTGTCCGCCACGGGTACGACGGTCTCGAACGCCGGTGTGGCGGTCCCCTTCTCCTCCGGCGGAGGCCCTTCCGAGCGCACTGCCCGCCGTCGTGTCCGGTTTCTCACCACACTCGAATCGCTCATTTCACCTGCTCCTGGACCATTGCTGTCAGAGTTGCCGGGATTACCCCGGAGCCGTTGCCGTCGAGGTTCGCCTGACGATACGTGCGTCCGTCCGTCCCGAGGAACTCACCTGTACGCGGATCGTACGGTTGGGTCTGGACCGACGCGGGCTGGACCTGGTTGCCCGCACCCGGCTTGGAAGTGTCGGAACTGGGCGTGCCGCCACCGGTCGGATTGCCGTTCTTGTCCACCGGATTCGGCTTGCCGAAGGGCGGATTGTCACCCGTGGGCACGAAACCCTCGGGGTCACGGCACATTTCGGGCGTCGGCGCGCGCTTGCCCGGGACCTCCATGCACGGGGTGTTGCGGATACCGCGGACCGCCTGCGGGGAGTTCTGGGAAACCTTGCAGTACAGGCCGCTCGGGGTGTCCGGATGGTCCAGCAGCGCGGGCGAGCGCCGCTGTTCCGGCGTCAGGAACCCGGTCGTGCAGCCCTGCGGATCGTTCACGCTCACCATGAAGTCCACCATCGCGCCGTACTCGGTGGGCCCGCCGGTCGCGACGGACAGCAGCCCGGCGATGAGCGGCGGGAAGACCACCAGTAGCTGCTCGATGCTGGGGTTGTAGGTGTAGCCGACCTGACCGACGCTGACCAGATTGCGGGCCAGCAGCGGCAGCGTGGGTTTCAGATCCTGGAACAGCTGGGTCGCACGGGTAACCGCGCCCGGCGTCTTCTCGATGACATTGCGCAGCGCCGGATCGTGCTCGCGCAGCTGGTCGGTGACCGTGGCCAGATCCCTGGTCCAGCTCCGGATGGCCTCGTCGGACTGCACCTGCGTGTCCAGCAGCGGGCCGATCTTCTCGATCAGGTCCTTGGTGGCCTCGGTGTTGGTCTTCGCCTCCTGCACCAGCAGGGTCGCGGAGTCGAGGAAGCGCTGCAGGTCCGGTCCCGCACCGTTGAACGCGACGAAGGCGTCGTCGATGACCTGCTTCAGCTTGGTGTCGGCGACGCTGTTGAGCAGCCGGTCGGTCTGATCGAGCAGGCTGCCGACGTCCTGCGGCAGCTTGGTGCGCTCGACCGGGATCACCGAACCGTCGGACAGGTTGCCGCCCTTGGCGTTATCGGCCGGAACCAGATCGACGTACTGCTCACCGACCGCCGACACGCTGCGCACCCAGGCGTCGACGTCCTTCGGGATCTTGTAATCGCTGTCGATCGACAGCTTCGCGTCCACCCCGGCCGGGGTCAGGACGACCTCTTTCACCTTGCCGACATTGGTGCCCCGGTAGGCGACATTGGCGTGCTCGTACAGCCCACCGGTGGCGGTCAGCCGCACGGTGACGTCATAGCGTCCGATGCCGAACGCGGCGGGCAGCTTGACGTAGTAGCCGCCCATCACCGTGATGCCGATGACCGTCAGCACGGAGAAGATGACCAGCTGAACCTTGACGAAGCGAGTGAGTTTCATCGTCACTTCCCTTGCGGCACGGTGAGACCCGGAATCGCGGGCAGACCTGGGACCTGCCCGATACCGGGGAGGGTCGGCATCGGCGCGGGCGTATCGGGGTGCGCCTGGAACGGGGCGTTCTTGGGATCGACCGGCTCGCCCGGCGTGCCGCCGAGTTGGCCGAGCGCGCCCTCCACGCCCGCGTAGCGCGGGCCGAGCGGGGTCTCGGTGAGGAAGTTCTTGGCCAGGCGGGCCGCGGTGAGATCGAAGGTGATCTTCACATTGAGGTAGTCGCCCTTGACCGCGCCGTCCATCTGATGCATCGGGAACGGGAAGGTGAGCAGCATGTTCAGCGCACTGGTGAGATTGCTGCCGGTATTGGCGATCTGCTCCAGCGCGGGCCAGATATTGGCCAGGTTGGACTTCAGGTCGGCGCCGCCCTGCTGGACGATCTTGTCCACGGCATCGCTGAGACCGCCCAGTGCGGTCAGCGTCTCGGTGATGTTCGCGCGCCGATCGGCGATCACGGTCAGGGCCGGATGGATATTGTCGATGGCGCTGGCCAGCTGGTCCTTCTGCTGGGCCAGGATGCCGGAGAACCGGTCCAGCCCGCCCATCGCCGCGATGATGTCCTTGGTCTGGTTGTCCAGGGTGCCGATCAGAGTGTTCAACTGCGGCAACAGATCCCGGATCGCGTCGGTGCGCCCGGTGAACGCCTTGTCGAGCTCACCGGTGATGTTCTCGAGTTGGCTGATGCCGCCGCCGTTGAGCACCACCGACAGCGAGGACAGCGTCTGCTCGGTGGTCGGGTAGGCGCCCGCACGCTCGAGCGGGATGATGTCCCCGTCCTTCAATTCGCCCTGCGCCACCACTTCTGTCGGCGCGGCGAGTTCGACGTGGTTGCTGCCCAGCAGCGAGGTCTGACCGATCTTGGCGACGGCGTTGGCGGGCAGCTTCACACCCTTGTCCATGCTGACGGTGACCAGCACGTGCCAGCCCTCCACATCGATCCCGGTGACCGAGCCGACGGTGACGTCATTGACCATGACCGGCGAATTGCGGGTCAGCGTGGTGACATTCGGCATCTGGATCTTCACCTGCCACGCCCCCTCCCCGGTGCCGGCGGCACCGGGCATGGGCAGCGAGTTCAGGCCGTCCCACTCACATCCGGTGGCGCCCAGGGCGATCGCGATGCCGATCGCCAGGCCCGCCACCTGCTTGCGGCCGCGAATGGTTTTCATCGGTTGCCTCCCGGGAGTGCCAGTTCGGCGAGGCTCTTGGGCACGCTGACCTGAGCATTGGCGCGGGCTTGGAGTTCCGGTGTGCTGTAGTTGATCTGGTCCGGGTGCGCGCCCGCCGCGGTGGCGGGGCTGAGCATGAACGGCAGGTAGTTCATGGCCAGATTGCCGAAGACCGGTCCCAGGATCTGAGCGCAGAGGTTCGCGCTCTTGTCGGAGTCGTTGTCCTGCAACGCCGCGATCGAACCGCACAGGAAGCTCATCGGATCGGCCATATTGGTGAGCACCGGGTAGCCGGTCACCGAGCCGGTCGCGGGCTTGTAGATCTGGTAGAAGTTCGTGAGCGCGGTGGGGCCGGAGTGCAGCACCTGCTCGAGCTGGGGCCGCTTGTCCACCAGCAGCTGGGTCACGTCGGCCATGCGCTGCAGGCTGTCGGTGAGCGCGCCGCCGCGGGACTCGATGAACCGGCGTACGTCCGAGACCGCGCCATCCAGATTGTCCAGTGCCGCACCGAGATCGGTGGACACCCCCGCCAGCACCGAGGACACCGAGGCGAGCCGGTTGCCGAACTGCACGATCTGATCGTTGCTGTGCGACAGCGCGTCCACGAAGACCTGGAGATTGCGGATCGTCGCGAACAGATCGGTGCGGCCGTCCGACAGCGTGGTCAGCGCGCCCGACAGCTCCTTGAGCGCGTCGCGGAACGCCTGGCCGTTGCCGTCGAGATTATTGGCGGCGGTATCGACGAAGCGCCCGAACGAGCCCTGCTTGTCCTGGCCGACCGGGCCGAGAGTGGTTGCCAGCTTGTTCAATTCGGCCTTGATGTCATCCCATTCGACCGGGATGGCGGTGTGCTCGATCGGGATGGTCCCGCCGTCCTTCAGCTTCGGCCCGCCGACGTAGGCGGGCGCGAGCTGGATGAAACGCGCGGAAACCAGTGACGGCGAGACGATCACGGCCTTGGCATCGGCGGGGATGTCGATGCCCCGGTCCAGCGTCATCTTGACCGTGACCCGGTCCTTGCCCGGCTCCACCGCATCGATGGTGCCGACCTTGACGCCGAGCACGCGGACCTCGTCACTCGCGTACAACCCACTGGTGGAAGGGAAGTACGCGGTGATCTCGGTCTTGCCGATCCGGTTCACGGCCGAGTAGCCGACGCCCACGACAAGGGCGGCGAGCGCCACCACCGCGACGATTCGCGCCCAGCGGGGCAGAGTTCCAACTTTGCGCAGTGCGTTCATTTACCCGGCTCCGTCTGTGCCGGGGTAATGACCGGCGGGAAGTCTTTCAGGTAGTGCTGCAGGTCGCTGGGCAGATGGTCCGGCCACACCATGGAGTCGACCAGCATCTGGACGTAGTCGCTGTTGGCGTTGACGATGTAGGCCTGGAAGTAGGGACCGCTGCCGACCTGCTCACCCAGCGCGCCCGCGTAGGGCCCGAGCGCGTCGAGCGCGTCGGACAGATTCTGCTTGTTCCGCTGCAGCACCCCGAGCACCGAATTCAGCTTGTCCAGTGTGGGTTTGAGCTGTGCCTCGTTGTCGTTGACGAAGCCGGTGAGCTGCTTGGCCAGACCGTTGACATAGGTGATGAGCTGGCCGAGCGCGGCCTTGCGGGCATCGAGCTCGCCCAGCAGGCTGTTGCCGTCCACCAGCAGCGTATTGATCTCCGAGGCCCGGTCGGCCAGCACCTTGGTCACGCTCTGCGCCTTGCCGAGCAGATCGGTCAGGGCCTGATCGCGGGTATTGATGCTGCGCGAGAGCGCCGTGATGCCGTCGAGCGCGGAGCGCAGCGGGGCCGGGGTGTCCTTGAAGGTGTCCGACAGCGCGTCGAGGGTCTTGTTGACCTGGTCCATGTCCAGGCCCTTGACCGTATTGGACAGATCGCCCAGCGCGTCGTTCAGCGAGTACGGAGAGGTGGTGCGCTCCAAGGGAATCGTGGAGTCCCCGCGCATCGTGCCGTCACCCTCGGGGGTGACCTCGAGCGACTTGCGGCCCAGCACCGTATTGGTCTTGATGGCCGCGGTGGTCTTGTTGCCCAGTGGAATTCCCTCGTCGAGGGTGAACCGCACCTTCACCTTGGCGCCGTCCAGCTGGACCTGCTGCACCCGGCCCGATTTCACGCCGGCGACCTGAACCTGGTCGCCCGGCAGCAGGCCGCCCGCGTCGGCGAACAGCGCCGAGTACTCGGCGCCGGATCGTACGAAGGGCAGGCGATCGAACTGCAGTGACGCCAGCGAGATGGTCGAGGCCAGCACGATGCCGATGATGCCGTAATTGATCAGGGGCGAACGCTCGCTCATTTGCTGCACCTTCCGGTCGTCTGGCCACCGGGCAGCTTGACATGCAGCGGCTTTCCGTCCGGACCGTCCACGATCAGGTCGGTCGGGCAGGCGTAGATGTTCAGGAACGAACCGTAGGAACCGATGCGCACCAGCTTCTTGTAGGCGTCGGGCAGGTTCTCGATGATCCACTGCAGTTCATCGGTGTTGTCGTCGAGCACGCCCGCGGTCCGGCCGAGCGGATCGAAGGTCGCCTTCAGATCCGGCCGCGCCGTCCGCAGCAGGTCGGTCAGATCGCCGGTGGCACCGGAGCTCCGGGGGATGGCGTCGCCGATCGGATCCTTGTCCGCGGCCAGCCCGCTGACCAGTCGCTGCAATTCGTCCAGGGTGGTACCGAAAGCCTGATTGCGGTCGTCGATGGTGGACAGCACCGTCTTCAGGTTCTCGATCACGCTGCCGATCAGTGCGTCCTTGTCCGCCAGCGTCTTTCCGAACGACCCCGAGCTGTTGAGCAGCGCCACCAGGGTGCCGCCCTGGCCCTGGAAGACCTGCAGCAGCGCGCTGGTCAGATCGTTGACCTGGGCCGGGTCCAGCCCGCGCAGCAGCGGCTTGAACCCGCCCAGCAGCATGTCCAGATCCAGGGCGGGCTTGGTCTGCGCGACCGGGATGGTGCCGTTCTTGCCGAGAGCCTGTGTGGTGCCGGGTCCTTCGAGCAGTTCCAGGTAGCGGTCGCCGACGAGATTCTCGTAGCGGATCGTGGCCTGGGTGCTGGAGTAGATCTTGTACTTGCGATCCACGTCGAAGTCGACGTGCGCCATCTTGTCCTTGCCCACGTACACCCGGCTCACCGAGCCGACCGGCACACCGGCGATGCGCACCTTGGACCCGGGCAGCATGCCCGACGAGCTGGTGAAGACCGCGTGGTAGCCGTTCTCACGGGCGAAACGCATCTGGGAGAAGACCACCGCGAGCATGGCCAGCACGAGCACCATGACGAGGGTGAACAGGCCGAGCTTGACGGTGACCGCGCGCGGTTTGAACCTCACTTGTTGCCCCCCGCCAGTCCGGGCATGCCCGCGTACAGCAGCTGGAAGACGTTGGCATTGAAGTGCGGGTTCGTCTCCGGATGCCACACTTCACCCTCGGAGGTGTCGGTCACCAGGTAGGGAGCATTGGTGCCGGGTACGTGATCGAGCACGCCCTCACAGTGCGGGCCACCGGTGGCGTTCACCTTCGGCAGATCCTCCGGGTACTTGTAGGGGGTACCGCCGGGCATGATGCTGGCGTTCATATTGACCGCCGGGTACCGGCCACCGAACTCGTCGGCGACGATCGACATGTTCGAGCCGAGACCCACCACGGTGCAGTAGATAGCCGACTTGTACTTGTTGAGCAGGGCGGTGGTCGGGTCGAGCAACCGCAGCGCCTCCACGATCGGCGAGCCGGTCTCCTCCAGGATCGGGGTGGTGGTGTCCGACAGCCCGATCAGATCGGTGAGCATCGCGTCGATCCGCTGCTGCTCGTCCACGATCGTCTTACCGGTGACCACCGCATTGTCGGTGGTGCGCAGCAGATCCGGCACGGTGTCGGCGTAGGTGCCGCTGACGATCGCGGTCTTGCGCAGATCGTTCTGCAGGGTCGGCAGCGACGGGTTGATCTGCGCCAGGAAGGCGTCGGCGTCGGCCATCGCCTGGCCGAGCTTGTCGCCGCGGCCCTGCAGCGCGGTACCCAGCGCCGTGAGCGTCGCGTTCAGCTTCTCCGGCTGCACCTTCGCGAGCACGTCATTGAGGTGCTGGAAGATGGTGTTGAACTCCACCGTCACGGTCTGCGCCGCCACGGTCGTGCCGGGTCGCAGCGAATCGGCCGAAGGACTCTGCGGAGCAACGAAGTTGATGTACTTCGCACCGAACACGGTCGTCGAGTTGATGTTCACCGTGGCGTTGGCCGGAACCAGCTTCAGCTTGTCGGGATCGAGAGCCAGCTCGATCCGCGCGCTGCCGTCGGCGGCGTCGCTGATGGACTCGACCCGTCCGATCTCGACGCCGCGGATCTTCACCTTGGCATCCCGGTCCATGACCAGACCGGCGCGCGGCGCCGCGACGGTCACCTTGACGGTGTTCTCGAACCCGCCCGCGAACATGATCAGGCAGATCGCGACGGCCGCGGCCAGGCCGAGCACCATGCCCGCACCGGCCAGGCGAATGACCCAGCCCTGCTCGAGGTACCGCTTGGGCGCGGGTTTCGCGACGAACGGCGAGCCGATCGGGCTCACCACATCGCTGTGTTGTTGCACCATGTCCCACCCTACCCGGAGAGATGGAAATTGCCGGAGGTGCCGTAGATGGCCAACGACATCAGCAGCGTCACCATGACGACCGCGATCAGCGAGGCCCGCACCGCATTACCTACCGCCACGCCCACGCCGACCGGACCACCCGCGGCGTTGTAGCCGTAGTAGGTGTGGATCAGCATGACCGCCATGGCCATGAAGATCGCCTGCGCGAACGACCAGAGGATATCGCTGGGGATCAGGAAGGTATCGAAATAATGGTCGTACACACCGGCGGACTGGCCGTAGATCACCACCGTCGCAAAGCGACTCGCGATGAAGGAGGCGATGACCGCCAGTGAGTACAGGGGGACGATCGCGATGATGCCCGCGAGCATGCGGGTACCGACCAGGAAGGGAATCGGCCGGATGGCCATCACCTCCAGGGCGTCGATCTCCTCGGAGACGCGCATGGCACCGAGTTGCGCGGTGGTACCCGCGCCGAGGGTGGCCGCGAGGCCGATGCCCGAAATCACCGGCGCCGCAATGCGAACGTTGATGAACGCGGCGAAGAAGCCGGTGAGGGCCTCGACGCCGATATTGCCGAGCGAGCTGTAGCCCTGCACGGCGATGGTGCCGCCGGCGGCCAGGGTCAGGAAGCCGACGATCACGACGGTGCCGCCGATCACGGCCAGAGCGCCTGTGCCCATGGAGATCTCGGCGATCAGCCGGATGGTCTCGGTGCGATAGTGCACCAGCGCCTTGGGCACCGAGCCGATCGACTGCGCGTAGAACACCGCGTGCTTGCCGACCGAGTCGAGACCCTCGTTGACACGCCGAAAGCGCTTGGTCACCTTCGGGAAACGAGATTGGATCACGAACGCCATCTGATCACCGCGCCGTGAACTTGATGCCAACGGCGGTTACCACGACGTTGATGACGAACAGCGCCATGAAGGCGAATACGACGGTCTGGTTGACGGCGTCGCCCACACTCTTGGGCCCGCCCTTGACGTTCAGACCGAGGTAGCAGGCGACCAGTCCGGCGACGAGTCCGAACAGCGTGGCCTTCACCTGCGATTCGACGAGCTCGGGCAGGTGGGTCAGCAGCGTGATGCCGTTGACGAACGCACCCGGATTCACGCCCTGCAGGAAGACCGAGAACAGGAACCCGCCCAGAATGCCGATGGTGGCCACCAGACCGTTGAGCAGGAACGCCACGAACATCGAGGCCAGCACGCGCGGCACCACCAGGCGCTGGATCGGATCGATGCCGAGCACCTTCATGGCGTCGATCTCTTCGCGAATGGTGCGCGCACCCAGGTCCGCGCAGATGGCGGTCGCACCCGCGCCGGCCACGATGAGCACCGTGACCATGGGACCGATCTGGGTGATGGCGCCGAAGGCCGCACCCGCGCCCGACAGGTCGGCCGCGCCGATCTCGCGCAGCAGGATATTGAGCGTGAAGCTCACCAGCACGGTGAACGGAATGGCCACCAAGAGGGTGGGGACGATGGAAACCCGGGCGACGAACCAGGACTGATCGATGAATTCCCGTCGTTGGAACGGGGGCCGTACCGCGGCGCGAGCGACAGCACCGGCGAGTTCGAAGAACCCTCCGACCGCCCGCAGCGGTACGGCAAGGACTTCATTCATTCCCGCTATTCCTCCTGCCCCTGCCTAGCTATAGCAACCGAGATATGGATGTGATCTCGGTCCCGCTCGAAGATTAGAACACGTTCTCATACGGTTCGGGAAGGTTTCGCTGGTTTGAACAGGTGTTCTTTCTGTACCGGTGTCCAGTTTCGAGAACATGTTCACCCCAGCCTAACCGTCAAAGATATGCCGCACTGTGAGGCGACACACATGGTTGATCCCCATTCCTACCAATGATCGATCCCGTGATCAACCGCAGGCCCCGGGGGCCGGACCGTGTCCATCCGAACTCACGGCCCCCGGCGGGGAAACTGAGGTAACCCTCAGCCCAGATCCTTCAGCGAGGAAGCGGAAAACGAAGCGTCCGAACCGCGTTCGGCGAAATAGCCGCCCAGGCTGGCCGCCAGGCCCTCGCGGGTCCATTCGCCCTCGGCGTCGAAGCGCTGCTCGACCACCGGAGCCGCCATCAGGGCCACCATCGGGCCGTAGACGACGAACAGCTGGCCGCTGATGGCATCGGCGGCGGGCGAGGCCAGGTAGGCCACCAACCGCGCGACGTGATCGGGGGACAGCGGGTCCGGGCCCTGCTCGGGGGCCGCGGAGAAGACCTTCTCGGTCATGGCCGTGCGCGCCCGGGGCGCGATGGCGTTGGCGCGCACGCCGACGCTCTCCAGCGCGCGGGCGGCCGACAGGGTCAGCGCGGTGATACCGGCCTTGGCGGCACCGTAATTGGCCTGCCCGGCCGGGCCGAGCAGACCGGCCTCGGAGGAGGTGTTGATGATGCGGCCGTAGACCGGCGCACCCGTCTCCTTGTACTCACCTCGCCAGTAGGCGGCGGCATTGCGGGTCAACAGGAAGTGACCGCGCAGGTGGACCGCGACGACCGCGTCGAAGTCCGCGTCGGACATGTTGAACAGCATCTTGTCCCGGGTGATCCCGGCATTGTTCACCACGATGTCCAACCGGCCGAAGGTCTCCTCGGCGGTACGGATCAGCGCCTCGGCGGTCGCGGACTCGGCAATGCTGCCGGCCACGAACTCCGCTTTGACGCCCAGCGCCCGGATGTCGGCGAGGGTTGCGCTCACCGTGTCGTTCTCGGCAAGGTCGTTGACGATGATCGACGCACCGGCCCGGGCCAGCTCGAGGGCTTCGGCCCGGCCCAGCCCGGCGCCCGCGCCGGTGACGATGGCAACCCGGCCGGCAAGACTCACAGCAGAATCGCTCACGCTCACTCCTCGCTTCGCTCGTCGCGAGCGTGCGCGATGCGCGCTGTGCCTATGGCTCACTCGCTTCGCTCACTCGCGCGACCGACTCTAGAACGTGTTCCACCCGCCGGGCAAGCATGCGCTCAGACCAGCTTCAGCGCCGCCTTGGGGCACTGCGCCACGGCCGACTCGATATCGCGGCGATTGGCCTCGGTCACCTCGGCCTCGTTGACCGACAGGTTGTCGTCGTCATCGAGATCAAAGACGTCAGGGGCGATTCCGACGCAGATTCCGTTGGCTTCGCACTGATCGAAGTCGACGATGACCTTCATGTTTCTCTCCTTAACCACAGGTTGTGCCCGAGCCTAACAACCGGGGGCCCGCCGCAACAGCAAAGCAGCCCTAACCGGAACCAATACTGGAACATGTTTCACTCGCGTGCGATGATCGGCTGAACCGAGAAACGAAGGCTAGAGGTACTGGTATGCGTATCGCCTACACGCCGCAACAGGAACAGCTGCGTGCCGAGCTACGTGACTATTTCACCAAGCTCATCACTCCCGAACGGCGGCAAGCGCTTTCGGCGCAGACCGGCGAATACGGCGAGGGCAATGTCTATCGCGAGGTCGTCGCCGAGATGGGGCGCGACGGCTGGCTCGCGCTCGGCTGGCCCAAGGAGTACGGCGGGCAGGACCGGTCCACCATGGATCAGCTGATCTTCACCGACGAGGCCGCCATCGCGGGCGCCCCGGTGCCGTTCCTGACCATCAACTCGGTGGCGCCGACGATCATGCACTACGGCACCGAGGAGCAGAAGAAGTTCTTCCTGCCCAAGATCGCCGCCGGTCAGCTGCACTTCGCCATCGGCTACTCCGAGCCGGGCGCGGGCACCGACCTGGCCTCGCTGCGCACCGCCGCGGTCCGCGACGGCGACGACTGGATCATCAACGGCCAGAAGATGTGGACCTCCCTCATCGCCTACGCCGACTACATCTGGCTGGCCGCGCGCACCGACCCGAATGCCAAGAAGCACAAGGGCATCTCGATGTTCATCCTGCCGACCACGGCGGAGGGCTTCTCCTGGACCCCGGTGCACACCATGGCCGGACCCGACACCAGCGCCACCTACTACCAGGACGTGCGGGTCAAGAACTCCGACATGGTGGGCCCGGAGAACGGCGGCTGGGCACTGGTCACCAACCAGCTCAACCACGAGCGGGTCGCGCTGACCTCGTCCGCGCCGCTGGCGCTGGCCGTCGCGCAGGTCACCGAGTGGGCGCGCAATACCAAGACCGCCAACGGCTCCCGCGTCATCGATCAGGAGTGGGTGCAGCTCAGCCTGGCCCGCATCCACGCCAAGGTCGAATATCTGAAGCTCACCAACTGGGAGATCGCCTCGCGCGCCGACGCGCAGAAGGACCCCGCGACCGGTGCCGGTGAGGGCGCTCCGCGCCCGTGGGACGCCTCGGCCACCAAGGTGTACGGCACCGAGCTGGCCACCGAGTCCTACCGCGCGCTCATGGAGATCCTCGGCCCGCAGGCCTACCTGCGCCAGGATTCGGCCGGTTCGCAGCTGCGCGGCCGACTCGAGCGCATGCACCGCGCCTGCCTGATCCTGACCTTCGGCGGCGGCACCAACGAGGTGCAGCGCGACATCATCGCCATGACCGCCCTCAAGCAGCCCGCCGCCGCGCGCTAACCGAAACCAAGGTAACCATCATGGATTTCACCCTCACCGAGGCGCAGCAGGATCTGGCCCGCCTCACCGCCGAGGTCACCGGCAAGCTGGTCACCGCCGACCGGCTGCGTGAGCTCGACAAGAACTTCGACACCGACGGCAACCCGACCGTGCGCTTCGACGAATCGCTGTGGAACTCCCTGGCCGAGACCGGCGTGCTGGCCGCGGCGCTGCCGGAATCGGTGGGCGGCAGCGACTTCGGCGTGCTGGAGCAGACGGCCATCCTGCGCGAGATCGGCAAGTCCGTCGCGCCGGTGCCGTACCTGTGGTCGATCGTGCTGGGCGCGGGCGCGCTCGCGCAGTTCGGCTCCGCGCCGCAGCGCGAGCTGGCCGCACAGGCCGCGAGCGGCGAGGTCATCCTGACCGCGGCGCTGAGCGAGGAGCGCAACTGGGAGCCGGGCAAGCCGGTCACCACCGCCATCGCCGGTAACGGCTGGCTGCTGACCGGCCTCAAGACCACCGTGCCCTTCGCGCGGCAGGCCGCTCGCATCCTGGTGCCCGCCAGCGTCGACGGAGTCCCCGCCGTCTTCCTGGTCGACCCGTCGCACGAGTCGGTGCGCGTCGAGGACCAGATCGTCACCGACCGCTCCCCCGAGGCCGAGGTCGAATTCGCCGGGACCCCGGCCGAATTGGTGGGCACCGTCGAACAGGGCGGCGAGATCCTGACCTGGCTGCTGGAGCGCGCCTGGCTCGGCCTGGCCGCCACCCAGCTCGGCGTGGTCGAGAAGGGCCTGGAACTGGTCGCCGACTACGCCCGCGAACGCGAGCAGTTCAACCGCAAGATCGGCAGCTTCCAGGCCGTGGCACAGCGGCTGGCCGACGGCTACATCGATGTGCAGGGCGTGCGCCTGGCCGTGCAGCAGGCGGCTTGGCTGGTGGCCGAGCGGCTCCCGGCCACCGCCGAGATCCACACCGCCAAGTTCTGGGCCGCCGAGGCGGGCCACCGCGTCGCCCACACCGTGGTGCACGTGCACGGCGGAGTCGGCATCGACCGGGACCACATCGTTAACCAGTACTTCACCGCGGCCAAGCACAATGAGTTCGCGCTCGGCGGCGCGACCGATCATCTGCGGGCGCTGGGCGCGCTGCTGGCGCAGTAGACAGGCGCTCGCACAGTTAGAACCGTTCGGAAACTCGGCCGACCCTGCATCCGCGGCCGACGGCGAGGCGGTGGTTTCCATACCGGCCACCGCTTCGCCGTTTTTCTTTGCCCGGAAACGGTTTACGGCACGAGCGGCCCGGCGAGCACCCGCTCCCCCGCCGCCCAGTTGCCCTGCCAGTTCAGCCCCGCGTCCTTGGGCCCCTTGCGCTGCCACAGCGCCAGCAGCAGATCCGATGCGGTGCCGGAGATTTCCGCGACCGGCGTGCCCGGACCGTAGGTCCAGCTGTCACCGGTGTCGGTGGCGCGCACGCTCAGCCCGGCCTCCGGTTCCTTGGCCAGCCCCCGCTGAATCATGCGCGGCGCGAACATCTCGAAGACCTCGGTGATGCCGTCGGCCGCCATGGCCGGTTCGAAATCCACGGCCGTGCCGAGCGCGTTCTGCGCGTCCCACAGGTGCATGACGGTCTCGTGGGCGCGCCGACGCTGCCAGAACCCGACCGTGCGCGGGAGCAGGCTGGTGAAGGTCCACGCGGGGGTCTCCGGATCCACCGCCAGCGCGGCGTCGATCGCGGCGGCCGTGTCGGTGTACCAGGCCCGCAGCTCGGCGGGATCCTTCGGGGCGGGCTCGCCCAGGTAGTCCCCGCGGCCCTCCTCGACCCCGGTCACCACCCACATGTTCCCCTGTCCGAGATGGTCGACCAGGTCGTAGAAGGTCCAGTCGCCGCAACTCGGCACCGGCGCGGCCAGATCCACCCCGGGCGTGATCAGCTCCCCGAACTCGCTCAACTTCTCGCGCAAAACGGCCACGAAATCCATGCGGCCCACGCTAAAGGAGTGAATGCCCAGCGTGCCAGCCATATCTGGACTGCTCTCGGCGAAATCCGGCCAAACTCAGGATTCGAATTCGCGCGCCGAGAAGATGTGCTCGCCCACCGGGTCGGGATGATCGTGCGAGGGTTCGAGTTCGTGCAGCAGGGCATCCCCGCGGGCATCGTGGCGGATGGCCCGGCCCAGCTCGGCGGCCACGCGATAGTGCGCCGGGGTGCGCAGGGCGTGGCGCACGGCGCGGGCGATGCGCTGCGGAGTCGCGGTGCGAGGCAGCACGATTCCGGCGTGGTGGGCGCGCACGCGGGCGGCATTGTCGGCATTGTCGCGGCCGTGCGGGAGCACCACGACCGGGAGATCGGCGGCGAAGGCCCGCATCAGGGTGCCGTGGCCGCCGTGGGTGACGACCAGGCTGGCGTGGCGCATGAGCTCGCCGTGCGAGGCCGCGGGCAGCACGCTCACATTGGGCGGGGCCGTGATCGTGGCGGGATCGACCGCCGGGCCGGTGGTGATGACGCCGCGCACCGGGAGCAGGCCCAGCGCGTCGGCGATCCTTTGCAGGCAATCGGTTTGGCGTTGGAAGGTGGTCGACAGCGCGACCAGGACCAGCGGCTCGCCGCCGTCGGTCTGGGTCCAGTCCGCCGCCCGCACCCAGTCCGGCTCGTCCAGGATCGGCCCGACCCAGCGCACCCCGTCCGGACTCTGACCCGGGAAATCGAAAGCGGCACTGGTCAACACCAGCTGCCGCCGGGCCAGCTGCGCCTGGTCCCGGTAGTGGGCCAGCCGTTCCATACCGAAGTCCGCGCGCAGCGCATTGAGCCGCGGTAGCAGTTCCCCGTCCCAGCGGCGCTGCACCAGCGAGCCCACCACCCGGTCGCGCAACCGTCCGACCGGTCCGTGCGCCCGGCCGAAACCGGTTCCCGGCGGCGGCCCGCCCTCCACCGGCAGCGGATAGATGCCGGGGATGAGCACCGAGAACGGCACCTCGCAGGCTTGCGCGGCGACCATGGCCCCGACGGCGAAGTAGGCGGCCAGCACCAGATCCGGTCGCTCGGCATCGATTTCGTCGGCGGTATCGCGGGCGTATCCGGCTCCCGCGCGCGGCCGCAGCCGCGCCCCGGTCGCCGCCACCCGATCGGCCAGGGATTCCTCGGCCAGCACGGTCACCCGATGTCCACGCCGTACCAGCCGCCGCACCACGCCCAGCTCCGGCGGCACAGTTCCGCCGCTACCGGTGAGAGCGACCAGGTAGCTGTGATTCATCGGACACCTCCACCGGTCACTCTTCCACGACCGATGAGTTTTCCGCACCCGGTTCGTCCCTACCGGTACATCGAGAAGAGGGGTTACCGCCATGCCGAGCAAGATGATCTTCCTGAACCTGCCCGTGGCCGACCTGGACCGGTCGAAACGGTTCTACGAGGCCATCGGCTGGAAGGTGAACCAGGACTTCACCGATGGCAATGCCGCCTGCATCGTGGTGGACGACAATATCTGCCTGATGCTGCTGACCCACGACTTCTTCACCACGTTCAGCACCCGCCCGATCGGTGACATCGACGGCACGGTCAGCGCCCTCTACGCCCTGGCCCTGACCAGCGCCCAGGAGGTCGACGACGTCACCGAGGCCGCTTTGCGCGCCGGCGGCACCGAGGAGGTGAATGCCGAGAAACGCGCCCAGGAAGCCCAGGTCGGCATGCACGGCCGCACCTTCCTCGACCCCGACGGGCACCAGTGGGAGCCCTTCTACATGGCCTATCCGGGAGCCTGATCCCGGGTATCCGGTTGCCGGTCGGACGTTTCCGGCCGGCGGTGGCATGGTGTCCCTCGTGTTTTCACCGGAGTCCGAAGGCCGCAAGGGGATATCGCTCGGCGCGTATCTCGAGCGGGAACGCCTGCGCCAGCACATGACGCAGCGCGGCGTCGCGGCCGCGCTGCACATGTCGACCAGCGGTTACGAGAAGATCGAGAACGGCCAGCGCATTCCGCATCCCGGCACCCTGAACGCGCTGGCCCGGCTGTTCGAGATGCCCCTGATCCGGCGGCGGGTGCTGTGGTCCATCGCGACGGGTGACGATCTGGCGGTGTCCGCCGCGGCCGGGGGCCCGGAGTTCGACCGCATCTGGAACACCCCGTGCCCGCGCGAGGTCCTCCTCGATGACACCGCCCTCATGCGGGATCCGGACACCGGTGCGGTCACGGAGTATCAGATCGACGTTCTGCGCTGGGTTTTCCCGCATCGCGACGTGGAGCTGTTCAGCTTGACCCCGCGCTACCCCGACCCGGCCACCGCGGACCCCGATACCTCGGACATCGTGCTGTGGTGAAGGCCGGGATGGCACCCAATACGGGTGGGTTCTCGATCTTGATCTTGATCGACCCGGCAGCGAGGGTGGGAGAGCCGCGGGCCGGGTTCATGTCTACGCGCTTGGACAGAAGGGGACCGGCTCGCGGAACATCCCACGGCCGGGCCGCATGACAACTTCCTGCCATCCGATGAACTGTCGCTCCACTCCCGCGAAAGCCAGGGTGCGGCCATGGCTTTCAACGTTGCGGACCTGTTCGAACACGCGGTGGACGCGGTCCCGGAGCGCACCGCGCTGATCTGCGAGGACCGGCGGTTCACCTACCGCGAATTGGATGAGCGAGCCAACCGGCTCGCCCATCATCTGGCCGCCCGCGGAATCCGCGTGGGCGATCACGTCGGGGTGTATTCGCGCAATTCCGTCGGGGCACTCGAAACAATGCTCGCGACCTACAAATTACGGGCCGTATCGGTCTGCGTGAACTATCGCCATGGGGCCGAAGAAGTGCGCTACATCGTCGCCAATGCCGATTTGAAAGCCCTTGTGCACGAGGCGGAATACGCCGATATCGTGGCGGCGGTCCGGGCAGCCGCGCCGAGCCTGACCGAGATCCTCGCGATCGGGCCCGACTACGACGCGGCAGTGGCCGCGCAATCCCCCGAGCGGGATTTCGGCCCGCGCAGCGGAGACGATCTCTACCTCCTCTATACCGGCGGCACCACCGGCATGCCCAGGGGCGTCATGTGGCGACACGAGGACGTGTGGCGCGCGCTCGGCGGCGGCATCAACCATGTGACCGGCGAATATGTATCGGACGAATGGGAATTGGCCAACGGTGCCGAGTCCGCGCCGACCGGCATCGTCATGGCTCCCCTCTCGCCGCTCATTCACGGCGCGGCCCAGTGGGCGGCCTTCATCGCCCTGAACTCCGGCGGCACCGTGGTTCTCGTGCCGCGGTTCGACCCGCACGAGGTCTGGCGGGTGGTGGAGCGGCACGGGGTCAATGTGCTCACGGTGGTCGGCGACGCCATGGCCAAACCGCTGCTCGAGGCGTATCACGCTGGACAGTACGAGTTTCGTCGCTCTGGGCGTTCAGCAGCCATGCCGCACTCTTCTCGCACTCGCTCGAGCAGCAGTACATCGATGCCTTCCCCAACCTGTTCATCACCGACGTGATCGGGTCGTCGGAGAGCGGCAGCACCGGATTGTCGGTGGTCACCAAGGATTCCGACCATTCGCAGGGGCCACGGGTGAAGTTCGGGGCGCAGGCCGCGCTCCTGGACGACGACGGAAACCTGGTCGAACCCCGTCCCGGAGCGGTGGGCCGAATGGCCCGCACAGGCCACGTGCCGCTGGGCTACTACAAGGACCCCGAGAAATCGAAGACGATCTTCTTCGAGATCGACGGCAAACGCTATGTGGCACCGGGTGATTACGCCCGCTACGAGGCCGACGGCACCGTCACCCTGCTGGGCCGCGGTTCCGAATGCGTGAACACCGGTGGCGAGAAGGTGTTTCCGGAGGAGGTCGAGACGGCCCTCGAGTCGCATCCCGATGTCTTCGACGCCCTGGTGATCGGTGTTCCGCACGAACGATTCGGGCAGGCGGTGGCGGCGCTGGTGCAGCCGCGCCCGAACGCCGCGCTCGCCCTGGACGAACTGGACGCGCACCTGCGCACCAAGGTCGCGGGACACAAGGCCCCGCGCGGATATTGGCTGGTGGACGAGGTCATGCGGCAGCCCAGCGGCAAGGCCGACTATCCCGCCGCCAAGCGCTACGCGGCCGAGCGCGCCGAGGCCATGCGCGCGCCCCGCTGAGGGACCGGCCGTCGCTCAGCGCGACAGTCCCAGTTCACGAATCCGCGCACCCAGCTGGAATCGGGTGCTGACATCGAATCGGGCCATGAGCTGAGCGACGTAGCGCCGGTAGGTGCGCAGCGACACCCCCAACGCCCGCGCCGCGGTCTCGTCATGGTCATGACGGCCTCGTGCCGGACCTCCGCCAGCATTCCGCGCAGATTCCCCACCCAGCGCTCGTCGGCGGGCAGTTCGACCGTCATCGCTCCCCCTTCCGCGAAAACCCTTCGCGCCAGGTTAGTTCGGGCGTAGCTCCATGGGGAGGCCGAAGAGCGGGAACAGCTTCTCGGTGTCGAGGAAGAAGGTGAGGCCGGAGATGCGGTCGCCGTCGAGTTCCAGGGTGGTGATGGACCACGGGGTCCACAGGCCGGGCTCGTCGCCGGGCTTGTAGTGGCCGAAGGCGGGCAGGCCGTTGGCGCCCGCGAGCGGGATCATGCGGGAGTCGCGGCAGGCGTGGCCGGTGCCGAGCATGAAGGCGGCCACGTTCTCCGGGCCCGAGATCCACAGCGAGAACGGCGGCATGGACAGGGCCACATCGGCTTTGAGCAGATCGGTGAGCGCGTCCATGTCGTAGGCCTCGAAGGCCTTGACGAAGTCGTCGACGAGTTTGCGCTGCTGCTCGTTGTTCTCGTCGAAGGTGTCGGAGACCGTGGCGCTCTCCTGCACCTTCGACATGGTGGCCCGGGCGCGCTGCAGAGCGCTGTTCACCGACGCCGGAGACACATTGAGCATGTCGGCGGTCTCTCCGGCCGAGAACCGCAGCACCTCGCGCATGATCAGGATGGCGCGCTGGCTGGCGGGCAGATGCTGCACCGCGGCCACGAAGGCAAGTCGCAGAGTGTCTTTCGCGCTGGCGGCCTCCGCCGGATCGGCGCCGAAGGCGAGCGCGTTCGGAATCGGTTCCACCCACACGTAATCCGGTTCCGGCGCGGGCAGCGTCGAATCCGGCGTGGACGGGCCGTTGAGATCCATGGGCCGGGCGCGCCGCTGCGGCCCGTCGAGCATGTCCAGACAGACATTGGTCGCGATCTTGTACAGCCACGATCGCAGGCTGGACCGGCCCTCGAACGAGTCGTACGACTTCCACGCGCGCGTGAACGTCTCCTGCACCGCGTCCTCGGCTTCGAACGAGGACCCGAGCATTCGATACGCATAGGCGCATAGTTCCCGCCGATGCCCTTCGAAAGAGCGCAATACATCATCCGACACGGTGACGGCGGATCTGCCTGCCTTCTCGCTCATGCCAGACAGCCTCGCACAGCCCACCGACAAAAGATGCCCGCCTGCCGAAGCAGGCGGGCATCACATTGTTGTAATTCCGTGCGCTGGAACTACTTCGAACTCGAGGCCTGCGCGTGGTTGTCGGCCTCGCGGGCCTCGGTCTGCGCCTTGGCCCACTTGTAGTCCGGCTTGCCCGCGGGCGAGCGCTTGATCTCGTCCGCGTACCACAGGCTGCGCGGCATCTTGTAGGAGGAGATCTCCTTGACCAGCGTCGGCCGCAGCTCCTCCAGGGTCGGGCGAGACTCGCCGCGACACTGCACGACCGCCACCACCCGCTGACCCCAGCGCTCGTCCGGCACGCCGACCACCAGCGCGTCGAAGATCTCCGGGTGCGCCTTGAGCGCGCCCTCGACCTCCTCGGGGTAGATCTTCTCGCCGCCGGAGTTGATGGACACCGAACCGCGGCCCAGCATGGTGACAGTCCCGTCCTCCTCCACCCGGGCGTAGTCGCCGGGGATGGAGTAGCGAACGCCGTTGAACACCTTGAAGGTTTCGGCCGTCTTGACCGGGTCGTTGTAGTAGCCCAGCGGAATGTTCCCGGTGCGGGCCAGCATGCCGACCTGGCCGGAACCTGCCACGACCTCGTTGCCCTCCTCGTCGATCACCTTGGTGGAGCCGTCGATCTTCACGCGCGGCCCACCGGTGTGGGTGGCGCCCTTGGCGGCCACGGCCAGCCCGCCGAAGCCGGTCTCGGAGGAGCCGATGGAGTCGGTGATGAGCGCGTTCGGGAACCGCTCGATGAAGTCGTCCTTGAAGGCGGGCGAGAACAGCGCCGCGCTGGAGGCCAGCACCCACAGGCTCGAATGCTGGTACGGCTCAACGGTTTCCGGGTTGCCCTCGGCCACCGCGTCCAGCATCGGACGGGCCATGGCGTCACCGGTAATAAAGATCATGTTCACGCCGTGCCGCTCGATGGCCCGCCACACGCCGTGGCCGCTGAACTCGGGCAGCATGACGGCCTTGCCGCCGTCGAAGAGGCTGTGCAGGGTGGCGGTGAACGCGCCGCCGTGGATCAGCGGCGGAATCGGGTAGCGCACCATGGGCGCATTGCCGCTGGCGCCGCCCTTGGACTGCTCCCACTCGTCCTCGACGAAGACGCCGGTGTAGAAGTTGATGCCGCCGCCGAGCACGCGCCACCAGTCCTCCTGCCGCCACATGACGCCCTTGGGCATGCCGGTGGTGCCGCCGGTGTAGATCATCATGATGTCGTCGGAGGAGCGCTCCTCGAAGTCACGCTCGCCGCGCGAACCGGCCAGCGCCGCTTCGTATTCGACCGCGGTCGGGGGCAGCGGGAGGTCGGTGCCGTCCTCGACGGTGATCACGGACTTGATCGCCGGCACGTTCGGCAGCACATTGGCGACCTTGTCGCTGTAGCGCCGCTCGTGAATGAGCGCGACCATGTCCGAGTTCTCGAAAATGTACTGCAACTCGTTCTCAACGTAGCGGTAGTTCACGTTGATCATGACCGCGCGCGCCTTGAAGATGGCCACCATGGCCTCCACGGCCTCAATGGTGTTGCGCGAGTACACGCCGACCTTGTCACCCGGCTTCACGCCCTGATCCTGCAGGTAGTGCGCCAGCCGGTTGGCCCGGTCCTCCAGTTCGGCATAGGTCACCGAACGCGAGTCGTCAACCAGTGCGACACGTTCCGGCATGAGGTCGATGGTGTGCTCGACGAGGTCCGCAATGTTGTAGCTCACAGGATCAAAATAGAACGTGTTCTTGTGTGTGACAAGCCACAAATCTCACTCAGTCGATGGACCGAATGTGCCCCCTGTCACACACTACAGACATTCCTACGATTCGATCAGCGGACGGAGGCGCTCGAACTGAGAAACGTCCCGGACTCCCACCAGCATCATGGTGACTCCGGCCTGCTCCCATACCTTCAGCTGTTCACGCACCTCGGCCTCGTCGCCGATGATTGTGGTGTCCAGGATCAGCTCGTCCGGCACCGCCGCGGCCGCTTCCTCTTTCCGGCCGGATCGGAACAGCGCGGTGATCTCGTCGACGGCCGCGCCGTAGCCCATGCGCCGGTAGACCTCGGCGTGGAAGTTGAGCTCCTCGGCGCCCATGCCGCCGATGTACAGCGCGCTGAACGGCCGGATCGCGTCCAGCGCGGCCTTGCGATCGTCGGTCAGGACGACCTGTGCGGTGGCCGCGATCTCGAAATCCTCGCGCGAACGCCGCGCGCCGGGCCGCGAGAAACCCTCGTCGAGCCACTCGTTGTACATATCGGCCAGTCGCGGCGTGTAGTAGATGGCCAGCCAGCCGTCGGCGATCTCCGCGGTCAGCGCGACATTCTTGGGCCCCTCGGCGCCCAGCCAGATCGGCAGGTCCGCGCGCAGCGGGTGGGTGATGGGCTTGAGCGGCTTGCCCAGCCCGGTCGACCCGGAACCGTTGTAGGGCAACGGGTAATGCGGTCCGTCGCCGGTCACCTTGCCCTCGCGGGCCAGCACCTGCCGCACGATCGACACGTATTCGCGGGTGCGCGCGAGCGGCTTGCCGAACGGCTGGCCGTACCAGCCCTCCACCACCTGCGGGCCGGAGACGCCGAGCCCGAGAATGTGCCGCCCGCCGCTGAGGTGGTCGAGGGTCAGCGCGGCCATGGCGGTGCCGGTGGGGGTGCGCGCCGACATCTGGACCACGGACGTGCCCAGGCGCACCCGGCTGGTGTCGGAGCCGTACCAGGCCAGCGGCGTGAAGGCGTCCGAGCCCCAGGACTCCGCGGTGAAAACGGCGTCGAAGCCGGTCTCCTCCGCGGCCAGCACCAGCTCCCGCGTATTGGCGGGCGGCTGCGCGCCCCAGTATCCGAGTTGCAGGCCGAAGCGCATTGCAGGTTCCTTCCTAGAACATCGCGGGGCGGTCAGCAGGGGCCCGGCCCCGGCTCTTGCCACCATCACTAGAACCTGTTCTACTCGATCTCGTGACTCTGGGGAACACCGAGATACTGTCCGCACCGCTGCGGATGCAATTCGACTACACCCGCTCCACCGGTCCGATCATCGGTCGCTTCCTCACGGAACTGCGGTCCGGCAAGGTCGTCGGGGTGCGGGGTTCCGACCGGCGCGTGATCGTGCCGCCCGCGGAATTCGATCCGAAGACCAGCGAGCCGCTCTCGGAGTGCGTCGAGGTCTCCGATGTCGGCACGGTCCAGACCTGGTCCTGGGTGGCCGAGCCGATTCCGGGCCAACCCTTCGACCGGCCCTTCGCCTTCGCGCTGATCAAGCTCGACGGCGCGGACACCGCCATCCTGCACGCCGTGGACGTGGCCTCCCCCGCCGACATCTCGACCGGCATGCGGGTACGGGCGCGCTGGGCCGCCGAGCGCACCGGGCGTATCCAGGACATCGCAGCCTTCGAACCCGGTGCCGAATCCGTCGCCGCCCCAGCGTCTTCCGATGCCGCGACCGAACCGGTCACCGGCATCGTGACCCCGGTCGACTTCAATATCAAGCACACCGCCGCGCCGCAGGAGGCCGAATTCCTGAATGCGCTCATGGAGGGTCGTCTGCTGGGCGCCCGCGCCCGCATGGACGGCAAGGTGTACTTCCCGCCGCGCGGCGCGGACCCGCGCGACGGCTCCCCCACCGACGATTACGTCGAGGTCGCCGACACCGGCCTGGTCACCACCTTCTGCATCGTGAACGTGCCGTTCATGGGTCAGTCGATCAAGCCCCCGTACGTGGCCGCCTACATCCTGCTCGACGGCGCGGACATTCCGTTCCTGCACCTGGTGCTCGGCATCGAGGCGAGCGAAGTCCGGATGGGCATGCGGGTCGAGGCCGTCTGGAAGCCGCGCGAGGAGTGGGGCCTGTCCATCGGCAATATCGACCACTTCCGGCCCACCGGCGAACCGGACGCCGACTACGACTCTTTCGCGCACCACCTGTAGAGAGGCGCTGAAATAATGAACTCTGTATCGCGTAGCGATTCCCATAGGGGTGGCGGCGGGGCGACGGGAGGGCGTAACAACGCTACTGATATTGCGGTGGTGGGCTTCGCACACGCGCCGCACGTGCCGGAGACCTTCGGCACCACCAATGGCGTGGAGATGCTCGCGCCGTTGTTCCAGGAGCTGCACGCCAAGCTCGGCACCACCGTCGCCGATATCGACTTCTGGTGCTCGGGCTCCTCGGATTACCTCGCCGGACGCGCCTTCTCGTTCATCTCGGCGATCGACTCGATCGGCGCGGTGCCGCCCATCAACGAATCGCACGTCGAGATGGACGCCGCCTGGGCGCTGTACGAGGCGTGGGTGAAACTCCGCTCCGAACAGGCGAAGACGGCGCTGGTCTACGGCTTCGGCAAGTCCTCGGCCGGTACGCTGCGGCAGATCCTGGCCCTGCAGACCGATCCCTACCTGGTCGCGCCGCTGTGGCCGGATTCGGTCTCGATCGCCGGACTGCAGGCCCGCGCCGGGCTGGACGCGGGCAAGTGGACCGAAGCGGATATGGCCGCGGTCGCCGCCCGCAGCACCGGCGGCGACGCCGAAAAGTACTTGGCCGCGGCCAAGGTCGCCGATCCGTTCCGCGCCCACGACATTGCCCCCATCACCGATGGCGCGGCCGCCATCGTGCTGGCCGTGGGTGACCGCGCCCGCGAGCTGTGCGCGCGCCCGGCCTGGCTGACCGGCATCGCCCACTACATCGACTCCCCCGTGCTGGGCGCTCGTGACCTGACCGTCTCCGCCTCCGCCAAGCAGGCGGCCGACGCCGTCACCGGCGGCGACGCGAGCGGTTTCGATGTCGCCGAGCTGCACGCCCAGTACAGCCACGAGGAGCTGATCCTGAAGCAGGCCATCGGCCTGAACGGGAATACCCGCATCAATCCCTCGGGCGGGCCCCTCTCGGGCAACCCGATGTTCGCGACCGGGCTCGAGCGCATCGGCTTCGCCGCCACCGAAATCTTCAACGGCAATGCGAATCACGCACTGGCACACGCCAGTTCGGGACCGGCCTTGCAGCAGAACCTGGTTGCCACCCTGGAGGCAAAATGAACATCGCATCGCGTAGCGATTCCGTTGGGGGCGGCGGCGGGGCGACGGGTGGGCCATTCCCGGCGGCGGTGCTCGGCACCGGACAGACTCATCACGTGACCAAACGGTCCGATGTATCCATGGCGGGCCTGGTCCGCGAGGCGATCGACCGTGCGCTGGCGGACTCCGGCCTGACCATGGCCGATATCGACGCCGTCGTCGTCGGCAAGGCCCCCGACTTCTTCGAGGGCTCCATGATGCCGGAGCTGTTCCTCGCGGATGCGTTGGGCGCCACCGGAAAACCGCTGCTCCGGGTGCACACGGCCGGTTCGGTCGGCGGTTCGGCCGCCATCGTGGCCGCCAATCAGGTGCAGGCGGGCGTGCACCGCCGAGTGCTGGCCGTCGCGTGGGAGAAGCAGTCGGAGTCCAACGCCATGTGGGCGCTGTCGAATCCGGTGCCCTTCACCAAGCCGGTCGGCGCGGGCGCGGGTGGCTACTTCGCCCCGCACGTGCGCGCCTATATCCGCCGCTCCAATGCCCCGCTGCATGTGGGCGCGATGGTGGCGGTGAAGGATCGCCGCAATGGCGCGCGCAATCCGCTCGCGCACCTGCATCAGCCCGACATCACGCTGGAATCGGTGATGTCGTCCCAAATGCTTTGGGACCCCATTCGTTTCGACGAGACCTGCCCGTCCTCGGACGGCGCGTGCGCCATGGTGATCGGCGACGAGGCGTCGGCCAAGGCGGTCGAGGCGCAGGGCAAGAAGGTGGCGTGGGTGCACGGCACCGCCATGCGCACCGAGCCGCTCGCCTACGCGGGCCGCGACCAGGTGAACCCGCAGGCCGGACGGCACGCCGCGAAGGCGCTGTGGAAGCAGGCCGGGATCACCAACCCCCTGGAGGAGATCGACGCGGCCGAGATCTACGTCCCCTTCTCATGGTTCGAGCCCATGTGGCTGGAGAACCTGGGCTTCATGCCCGAGGGCGAGGGCTGGAAGCTCACCGATGCCGGCGAGACCGCCATCGGCGGCAAGCTGCCGGTCAATCCGTCGGGCGGAGTGCTCTCCTCCAACCCGATCGGCGCGTCCGGCATGATCCGCTTCGCCGAGGCCGCCAAGCAGGTCATGGGCCGCGCGGGCGACTACCAGGTGAAGAATGCGCGCAAGGCGTTCGGCCACGCGTACGGCGGTGGGTCGCAGTACTTCTCGATGTGGGTCGTGGGGAGTGAGCAGCCGTGACCACCACCACCGAACATCCGGCCCGGGTGGCGGGCGCCGCCTCCCAGGCCGCGGTCCGCGCCAAGGACAAGGACGCCTGGGTGGCGCTGTTCGCCGCCGACGGCATCGTGGAGGATCCGGTCGGGCCGTCCTTCTTCGACCCCGAGGGCGTGGGACACCGCGGGGCCGAGGCCATTGCGGCGTTCTGGGACAAGGCGATCGCCCAGACCGACTCCATCGAATTCCTCTTCGAGGACTCCTTCGCGTGCGGGCGCGAGGTGGCCTTCACCGGCCGCATTCGCACCACCATGGGCGGCCATATCATCGATGCCGAAGGCGTTTTCACCTACAAGGTGGACGATGACGGCAAAATCCTTGCCCTGCGCGCCTTCTGGGAGACCGAGCGCGCAATGTCGACGATGAAGAAGGTCTAGACCTTTCGGCCGGGATTCGAAAGATAAAGCGGGCGACCGGATTATCCGGTCGCCCGCTTCCTTTTTCTCTGCCCCGAGGAGTGAGAGGGGTGCGGGACAGATCAAATCATCTACGGCTCAGTGCTTCACAGGACACGTCCGGTAGTCGACCTGGAATTCCTTGATGCCGTTGAGCCAGCCGGACTGCAGCCGGCGCGGGTCGCCCAGCTTGCTGATGTCGGGCATGTGGTCGGCGGTGGCGTTGAAGATGATCTCGATCTCCAGCCGGGCCAGGTTCGCGCCGATGCAGAAGTGCGCGCCGGTGCCGCCGAAGGACAGGTGCGGGTTGGGATCACGCAGGATATTGAAGGTGTACGGATCCTCGAACACCTCCTCGTCGAAGTTGGCCGAGCGGTAGGACAGCACCACCCGCTGCCCCTTCTTGATCTGCACGCCACTGACTTCCACGTCCTCGAGCGCGGTGCGCTGGAACGAGCTGACCGGAGTGGCCCAGCGGATGATCTCGTCGGCGGCGGTCTTGGGCCGCTCCTTCTTGAAGAGCTCCCACTGATCGGGGTTCTCCAGGAACGCGATCATGCCGTGGGTGGTGGCATTGCGGGTGGTCTCGTTGCCGGCGACGGCCAGCATCATGACGAAGAAGCCGAATTCCTCCGGCAGCAGCGCCTCGCCGTCCATGTCGGCATTGATGAGCTGGGTGACGATATCGTCGGCCGGGCAGGCGCGCCGGGCCTCCGCCATCTGGTAGGAGTAGCCGAGGATCTCGGTGGAGGCGACCACCGGATCGGCGGTGCTCTCCGGATCGTCGTAGCTGGTCATGTCATTGGACCACTGGAACAGCTTCTTGCGGTCATCCTGTGGCACGCCGATCAATTCGGCGATCGCCTGCAGCGGCAGCTCGGCCGCCACCTGCTCCACGAAGTCGCCCGAGCCCGCCTCGACGGCCGCCTTCACAATGGCCTCGGCACGAGCGGTCAGCTCGGCGCGCAGGCCGTTGATGACGCGCGGGGTGAAGCCCTTGGAGATGATCTTGCGGAGCTTGGTGTGCTCGGGCGCGTCCTTGTTCAACAGGACGAAGCGCTGCAGATCGATCTGCTCGCGGGTGATGTCGTCCTGGAACCGCGGGATCGCGGTGTTCTCATAGGTGGAGAAAACGTCATCGCGGCGCGAGACGGTCTTGACGTCCGCGTGCTTGGACAGCACCCAGAAGCCATCGTCGGTGAAGCCACCCTTGTCCGGCGACTTGGGGTTCCACCAGATCGGGGCGCTGCGGCGCAGTTCGGCAAGTTCCTCGACCGGCACCCGTTGCGCCCACATCTCGGGGTCGGTGACATCGAATCCATCCGGCACTCCGGGCCGGGCTGCAGTGTCCACCACCAGCAGTCTCCTTTGACCAACTGAAACACGTTCTACCGCTATTGAAGCATAGGAGGTAAAACAAGAGAAGGGACTAGGTAATGGACCCGAACAGACTTACGTTACTTGCAGTGAACTCGTTGCAGTTCTAATCCGGAAGGACAGACATGGGTACTCCCGTCATCGTCGAGGCCGCGCGCACCCCGATCGGCAAGCGCAATGGCTGGCTGGCCGGCCTGCACGCCGCCGAGCTGCTGGGTGCGGCCCAGAAGGGCGTGCTCGAGCGCGCGGAGCTGAATCCGGCACTGGTCGAACAGGTCATCGGCGGCTGCGTCATGCAGGTGGGCGAGCAGGGCAACAACGTCACCCGCACCGCGTGGCTGCACGCCGGGCTGCCGTGGCAGACCGGTGCGGTCACCATCGACAACCAGTGCGGTTCGGCGCAGCAGGCCGCCGGCCTGGTCGCCGGTCTCATCTCCACCGGCGCCATCGAGGCCGGTATGGCCTGCGGCATCGAGTCCATGAGCCATGTTCCGTTGGGCGCCAATGTCGGAACGAACGCGGGCCCGCGCCGTCCGGCCTCGTGGAGCATCGACATGCCCAACCAGTTCGAGGCCGCCGAGCGAATCGCCAAGCGGCGCGGCATCACTCGCGACGACATCGAGGAGCTGGGGCTGCGTTCGCAGCAGCTGGCCGCGCAGGCGTGGGCCGAGGGTCGTTTCGACCGCGAGGTGCTGACCATCAAGGGTGCGCCGCAGGTCGACAAGGAGGGCAACCTCACCGGCGAGACCGCCGACATCAGCCGCGACCAGGGTCTGCGCGAGACCACCCGCGAGGGCCTGGCGAAGCTGAAGCCGGTGGTGGAGGGCGGAATTCACACCGCGGGCACCTCCTCGCAGATCTCCGACGGCGCGGCCGCGGTGCTGCTCATGGACGAAAAGGCCGCGCAGCGTGAGGGATTGCGCCCGCGCGCCCGCATCGTGGCGCAGTGCCTGGTGGGCGGCGAGCCCGAATTCCACCTGGACGGTCCGGTTCAGGCGTGCGAGCGACTGCTCGAGCGCACCGGCATGTCCATCTCGGATATCGATTTGTTCGAGATCAATGAGGCTTTCGCGTCCGTGGTGCTGTCCTGGGCCTCGGTGCACAAGCCGGATTTCGATCGGGTGAACGTCAACGGCGGTGCGATCGCGCTCGGCCACCCGGTAGGCAGCACCGGATCCCGCTTGATCACAACGGCTTTGCACGAGCTGGAGCGCACCGACAAGAGCACCGCCATGATCCTGATGTGCTGCGGCGGCGCCCTCGCGACGGGCACCATCATCGAACGGATCTAGTCCCTCAATGATTTTCGGCCAGGTTGAACGTTCATCTGAGTTGCCCCGAAACGTGGCGTACGCCACACAAACTTCGGTACAGACAGGAAGATGAGACGTCAGCTATCTTATGGCTACCCGAGGCCCGTCCGGGAAGACCCTCGCGACGGGCCAGAACCGGGGCTCTTAAGCCCTCGGCAAGAACCGTGGGGTGACCCCGCAAACGCCCAAGCCACAGTGGGTGAAGCGGATCACCGCCTAGAAGCTTCAAGGAAATCGCGAATCAGGCGTAGGTTTTCAGTTACTGAGCCGCTAATATCAATGATACGTATCCGAGATAACGACTGTTAGTACAGCGAAGGGAATTGGGCGGCTCACAATGGCTGATTTCGCGGCGCGGCTGAACAAGCTGTTCGAAACCGTGCATCCCCCGGGGCGTAAGCCGCACACGAACGCAGAGGTGGCGGCCGCCTTGACGGCATCCGGCCATCCGATCTCGAAACCGTATCTGTCGCAGTTGCGGTCGGGACAGCGCACGAACCCGTCGGATGAGACGGTGGCAGCACTGGCAAAGTTCTTCAAGGTCAAGCCGGACTACTTCTTCAACGACATCTACGCGGCGAAGATCGATCACGATCTCGAGCTGCTGCCCCAGCTGCAGGGCTATGGACTCCGTCGTCTGTCGAGTAGGGCGTTCGACCTCTCCGAAGAATCTCAGAACCTCCTCACCTCTATGGCGGAGAAGTTGCGGGCCAGCGAAGGGCTGCCCGAAATTCCTCCGGACGGCACGGAATAGGCACTGCCACAGCGCAACACAGTGCGGCTAGCTCGGAGGCCGCACTGTGTTGGTTTGTTACAGGGCTTGTTCTGAACCAGACATAGGCGGGTCACCGGCGGCGCTTGCAGGGCGGCGCCGGTGTCCCGCAGACCATTCGGTCTGAGTGAAGAGTGTTGCACCGGTATCAGCATGCTGAGGCCATGTGGCGTAGACCCCTGCGCTGGTGCATTATGCACAAACCTGGCATAACGCCGCCCGGGACTTCCCGGTCGGCCGAGTGAGTTGTTTTGTGCACTATGTCGTTTTGTGCACTGTGAGTGTTTCGCCCCCAATGCACCATCTCGCGACAAGCAAGAGTGACAACTTCATTGACAAGTAAGTCCCGCACCACGCACGCCGGGTGCGATGAGACGAAACCTCGGATACGAAGTCTCATCGAGAAGGCCCGACGGAATGCCACGCCCTTGGCAATCAGCGCGGTGCGGGACTTGCTCTTTTGCGACAAGATCGCAAATGCGCCCGGTGATCTCCGCGTGATCAACTTCGGGGCGCATCCGGACAGTAATGGATGGCTCCCCGGAACAGTAATGAACGGGTAATGACTACCGGCTGGCAGAACCCTGAACAGCGGCGGAATCCGCCCCGGCCGCATCGTAGGCGCGGGCGATGGCCTGCACCCAGCCGCGCGGGCTCACCCCCGCCGGCGGCGAGATCCACCGGCCGTCGATCACCACCGGGCCGAACGGATTCCGCGCCCACTCGGCCACCCGCCCGGCGCGCTCGGTCACCGAGACCGGGGGCGCACCCGCCGCGGCCAGTTCCACTCCGCCACCGGACTGCAGGTAGAGCGCGTCCATGATCTGCGCGACCTGATCGGAAGCCTTGAGCTGGGTGCCCGATCCGGTCTGCTCGTGCGCCACCACCTCCGGGAAGCGGGCGATCAGCACCCGGTGCAAGGTACGAATCTGCTTGAGCAGCACCCGCGCTCGCCACCACAGCTCCAGCACGATCCACACCGCGCCGACGGCGATGAGCATGGCGGCGAGCTGCCAGACCGGCCAGAACCAGCCCGCGTCGCCAGCCTTCGGCATCGGCTCGTCGTGCGCCGCGCGGCGAATCGACAGCGCCGCCAGCACGCCGACCACGAAGGTGCCGGTGGTGTAGAGCGCGATGCCGCGGCCCAGGGTGGTCCAATCCAGGTTGCGCACACCGGTGATCACGATGAACACGCACTCGAGCACGACGACCGCCCAGCCGAAGGTGGCCGACCAGAGCAGCGTCAGGATCATGGCGATCGCGCCGCCCGCGTAGATCATCATGCCGATCTGACGCAGATTCCGGCGCGACACCACCGGCCACGCCGCGGCCGCCACCACCGAGGCCGCGGTGGCGAACATGATCCAGGCCGCGGTCACCAGCCGATCGCCGAGCCACATGCCGTGCACCCCGCCGGGCGCCAGATGATCCACCGCCAGACCGATTTCCGGCACCCCGACGGTCACCGCCAAGGCCACCGCGGCCACCGCGATCACGATCGCGACCCGAGCCGTGGTCGCCGGTTTCACCAGCACGCGCCCGACGCGTGCACCCGAGGCCATCCAGACCAACATGGCCGTCAACCAGAAAGTCATGCTGCGCCCTTTCGCGGATGCCCGTGGGGCCCTGCGTGGTTACGCACGCCGCCGCCTCCGGGACCTGCCCCGGTCATCCGAGTGCCTCGTCGAATCGAAGGACCGAGACGCCCGCGCCTCGGCTGTTGAACACGCGGAGCCGGGTCATGAGCATGCTCGCGAAGGTCTCCGCCTCCCACTCGCACTGTTCGTCGTCGCCCAGATCGATGGTCTTCTGGTGTGCGCGCTGGCTGAGCATGTAGGCGATGAGATCGTCGCTGGCCTCCAGCACCACCTCGGTCGCCGCCTCGCCCGGATGGTCGAAGACGATGTGGCCCAACTCGTGCGCGAGGGTGTGCTCGCGGCTGGGCAGCGCCTGCGCCAGCACGATCACATCGCGGTCCGGATAGCTGCGGCGCTGGCCGCAGACGCCCGGACCCAGTTGGGCGCTGGCGATCTCGATGGGCCGCCGCCGCTCGGCGGAGATGGCCAGCACCACCTCGTCCAGGTCGGTGGCGTCGAAGTCGGCCGCCACCGCGCACACCGCGTCCACCGCGGCGGCCACCCGCCGGTAGGACCCGATGCTATGAGCCTTGCTCTCGGTCATCGCGGTCCTCTCATGCCCTCGGTCCGAAGAACGCCGCGCGTGCGGCATCGACGCGTCCCTGGGCGGCGGACGCGCTCTGGAAACTGACCGCGCCCGAGCCGGTGCCCACCAGCGCCATGGCGATCAGCCCGCCGATCACCGACAGTGGTTTCCACGGCGGCAGCGGTGTGTTGTTGGAGGTCGGCTTCACATCCGGATTCGGTTGCGCCAGTGCGGGAGCCGGGGCGGGCGCGGGTGGCGGCGGAGGCGGCGGGGCGGGCGCGGCCTCGGGTTCGGGTTCGGGCAGCGCGGCGGCCGGGGCGACCACGGCGGGCAGCTGCGGCACGGCCGGGGACTGCGGAATCTCGATCGGCACCGGCGGCACCACGGCGGGCGGGCTGGGCAACGGAATCAGCAGGAGCAGCAGGGGGGAAGCGCAGATCGCGGCCGAGCCCAGGCCTGCCGAGCCGAGGGCCGCGGAACCCACCGCGGCCGAACCGAGATCGGCCGAGCCGGCGGCGGAACCCGTCGCGGTCGAGCCGACGCCCGAGCCCGTCGCGGCCGAACCGACCGAGGAGCCGACACCCGCCGAACCCACGCCGGTCGAACCGCCTACCGCGGAACCCACACCGGCGGAACCGATTCCGGCCGAACCCACCGCCGCGGACCCGGTGCACAGCGCGGCCAGTCCGGCCGAGCCGACGGCCGCCGAACCCACGGCGGCCGAACCTGTTGCGGCCGAACCGGTACCGAGCAGCACGCCCAGCAGCGCGGAGCCGGTGCCGAGGCCCGCCGAGCCGACGCCCGCGGAGCCCAGGCCGAGCACCGATCCGGTGCCGAGTCCGGCGGAACCGACCGCGGCGGAACCGGTCACGGCTCCGGCCGAACCGGCACCCGCGACGGCCGAACCCAAACCCGCGCCGGCGGATCCGGTTGCGGCGGAACCGGTGCCCAGGACCGCGGATCCGGTGCCGCCCAGTACGGCGCCGACGCCGGCCGAACCGACACCGGCCGAACCGGTGCCGAGGCCGAGCAGAATGGAGAGCAGATCCAGCGGCCCGGCCACCGGGGTGGCGGCCTGCGCCTGCCCGTCGATGGGCTGGGATTGGGGCACGGGCTGGGATTGGGGTGCCGACTGGCCGGGGTCCTGCCCGGCGGGCACGGGATCGAGCGGGATGCCACCCGGCTGCGCATCGGCGGCCGCGGGCCCGAGCAGCGCCGAACCGGCGACAGCTGCGATAACTGCCGCCAGGCGCATTGCACGATCGACGATCATGCGACAGCCATCCCCTCATCGATACCGCGCACTTGGCTTGTCTCCGCACCAGGGGTACGGAATCCCGATCCACGCCCGGCGGATCGGGACAGGTTTCGAGCTCCCTGTCGCCCCGATTGCCAGACCGTTGCGGAACGCGGCCATCGTACCGGTCACTACGTGATCCCGCACAAGTCCCGATTGCATTAGGGGGTCCAACAAACCGTACGCCTGCCCAACCCCCTACGTATCGAATATCACCAAGCGCCCCAGCCCAATTGGCCTAGACCGGTCCCCACTGCCCTGCCCGACCACCTCCCGGTCCCCGCCGTGCGGCCCGGCGACCTTGTCGAATATCGACAATTCAGACCAACAGGGCAGCAAATCATCCGTCATCACGAGGCGGACGATATGTTCACCTACTGCGCCCACGGCGGGCTGACGCGCTCGCCGCCGGGCGCCTGGGCGTAGGCCCCCACGGGCAGGACCGCCACCGCCTCGAACGGCTCATCCCCCGGCACCGACAGCCTGAAAACGGTGTCCGCGGGAATCACCAGTGCGTCCCCGGCCCGGAAATCCGCGACCGCGCCATCCATCTCGATGCGGGCGCCGCCGGCGAGTGCGACGAAGATCTCCTCCCGCGACACCGCGTGCGCGTGACCACCGCTGCCGGCCTGGAGTGTGAATCGCCACACGCTGTTCTCTCCGGAGCCCCGACTGGGTGCGGCCAGTCCGGTGGCGGTCATGCCCGGACCCTCGAAGGTGGGTGCGTCGGCGGATTTGATGAGTGGCATGCTGTCTCCATATCTTCAACCAAGGTTGTCCAACTAGAGTTGAATATATGCCCATGCGAAAGGAGCGTCAACACATGGATTTCGGCGTGCTACTCGGCCAGGCCTACCAGTCCTTCGTGCAGCAACTGCACGCCCACCTCGCCGACCACGGCCACGAGGTGCTCGGCGCGTCCTACGGCTACGTGCTGCGCGCCCTCGCCGAATCCCCCCGCACCGCAAGCCAACTCGGCGAGCAACTCGGCATCACCGCACAGGGCGCGGCCAAGGTGGTCGACGAGATGGTCCGCCACGGCTACGTCGAACGCCGCCCCGACCCCGCCGACAAACGCGCCAAACTCCTCCATCTGGCCCCGCGCGGCGAAGACATGCTCCGCACCGTCCGCGACTTCCACGCCGCCTACGAACAGCGCCTCGCCGACCGCGTCGGCCCCGCGAAGGTCGCGACCGCCCGCACCGTCCTCGGCGAAATCAGCGACGAAGCAACGGAACCCGGGCGCATCAGGACCCTTCGGCCTTTGTGACCGCAAGCGGTGCGAGGACCCTGAAACGACCATCGCCGGCATCCCGCGTGGGGATACCGGCGATGAGAAGTCGAGCCCGGGCTCTTACGCGCCGTAGACGGGCTCCGGGGTGGTGGCCTTGGAGAGCAGGTCGCGGACGACCGGGCCGAGTTCGGCGGGCTCCCAGCGGGCGCCGCGGTCGATGGAGACGCCGTGGCGCCAGCCGTCGGCGACGGTGACCTTGCCGCCCTCGACCTCGAACATGCGGCCGGTGACGCCGGCGGAGTCGGTGCTGCCGAGCCAGACCACCAGGGGAGAGACATTTTCCGGGGCCATGGCGTCGAAGCCGTCCTCGGGGGCGGCCATCATGTCGGCGAAGACCGTTTCGGTCATGCGGGTGCGCGCGGCCGGGGCGATGGCGTTGACGGTGATGCCGTAGCGCGCGAATTCGGCGGAGGCGGTGAGGGTCAGGCCCGCGATGCCGGACTTGGCGGCGGAGTAGTTGCCCTGGCCGACCGAGCCGAGCAGGCCCGCGCCGGAGCTGGTGTTGATGATGCGGGCCTCGGGGGTGCGGCCCGCCTTGGCCTCGTTGCGCCAGTACTCGGCGGCGTGCCGCATGGGGGCGAAGTGGCCCTTGAGGTGCACCTTGATGACGGCATCCCACTCGTCCTCGCCGAGGTTGACCAGCATGCGGTCGCGGACGATACCGGCATTGTTGACGAGAACGTCGAGGCGGCCGAAGGTTTCGACGGCGGTGGCGATCAGGCGGCGCGCGCCCTCCCAGTCGGAGATGTCGTCGCCGTTCACGACGGCGTCGCTGCCGAGCGCCTTGATCTCCGCGACGACCTGCGCGGCCGGGGAATCCGGGCTGGGCGCGCCGTCGAGCTCGGCACCGATGTCGTTCACGACCACCTTGGCACCCGCGGCGGCGAAGGCGAGGGCGTGCGCGCGGCCGATGCCGCGACCCGCTCCGGTCACGATGACGACGCGGCCGTCGCAGATCTTGTTGTCGCTCATATCGATTACCTCTTCGTTGTCGATCGGTCTAGTGGCCCGAGACGGCGGGGACGTCTGCGGTGGAAGCTTCGAGGAACGCGGGCTTCTCGCCGCCGCCGTGCACCAGCAGCGCGCTGCCGGTGATGTAGGCGGCCAGGGGCGAGGCCAGGAAGGCGGCCGTGCGGCCGATGTCCTCGGGGGTTGCCATGCGCTGCATGGGAACCGTGCGGCTCACCGCGGCGATGCCGTCCTCGTCGCCGTAGTGCAGGTGCGAGGACTCGGTATTGACCAGGCCGCAGATGACGGAGTTCATCCGCACCTTCGGTGCCCATTCCACCGCGAGCGACGAAACCAGGCTGTCCACACCTGCTTTCGCCGCACCGTAGGCGGCGGTGCCGGGCGAGGGCCGATGTCCGGAGACGCTGGAGATCATCACGATCGATCCGCCGGTCTCCTGCTTCTGCATCACCTCATTGGCCACCTGTGAAACCAGCAGCGGCGCAAGCAGATTCAACTGCACGATCTTCGAGTGGAAGTTGGGGGAGGCATCGGCGGCCAGTGCGAAGGGCGCGCCACCGGCATTGTTCACCACGGTGTCCAGCCGCCCGTACTTCTCGACGATCGCGTCGATCAGCCCGCGCACCGAATCGGCGTCGCGCACATCGCACGGCAGGAAGTCGATGCCGCGTCCATTGCTCTCGACGGGGGTGTCGCCGGGCCGCCGCGCACAGGCCACCACGGTCGCGCCCGCGTCCAGGAAGACCCGGCTGATGCCGGCCCCGACGCCGCGCACGCCGCCGGTGACCAGGACGACCGAGCCGGACAGGTTTACTTCGATTCCCACCGTGCTAACCTACCAAGCACTTGCTTGTTTTGTCAACGATGGGACATTCGATGGGGATCAACCGTCACACCGAAACCGAGGGCGTCGAAGTCGTCACTGTCGACTACCCGCCGGTCAACGCCCTGCCCTCCGACGGCTGGTTCGCCCTCGCCGACGCCATCACCCAGGCCGGGAAGAACCCCGAGACCCGCGTGGTCGTGCTGCGCGCCGAGGGCCGCGGCTTCAACGCGGGCGTGGACATCAAGGAGATGAACCGCGATGTCGGGCACACCGCCCTGATCCGCGCCAACCACGGCTGCTTCGCCGCCTTCGCCGCGGTCTACGACTGCGAGGTCCCTGTCGTCACCGCCGTGAACGGCTTCTGCCTGGGCGGCGGCATCGGCCTGGTCGGCAACTCCGATGTCATCGTCGCCTCCGACGACGCGACCTTCGGCCTCCCCGAGGTCGACCGCGGCGCGCTCGGTGCGGCCACCCACCTGGCCCGGCTGGTCCCCCAGCACCTGATGCGGACCATGTTCTACACCGCGGGCACCCTCACCGCGCAGCAGCTGCACCACTACGGCTCGGTCTTCAAGGTGGTCCCGCGCGCCGAACTCGACGCCGCCGCAATGGAAGTCGCCAAGAACATCGCCGACAAGGACGGCCGCGTCATCCGCGCCGCCAAGAAGGCGCTCAACGGCATCGACGTGCAGGACGTGCACCGCTCCTACCGGTTCGAGCAGGGCTTCACCATGGAGCTCAACCTCGCCGGTGTCGCCGATGAGATCCGGGCGCGTTTCGACGACGACCTGGCCGCCCGGAAAAGCACAGTAGAAGGACCGAAATAATATGCGCGACAAGCGAATGAGCCTCGACGAGGTCGTCGGCGAGCTCCGCAGCGGCATGACCATCGGCATCGGCGGCTGGGGTTCGCGGCGCAAGCCGATGGCCTTCGTGCGCGCGCTGCTGCGTTCGGATCTGAAGGACCTGACCGTGGTCACCTACGGCGGTCCGGATCTGGGTCTGCTGTGCTCGGCGGGCAAGGTGCGCAAGGCGTACTACGGATTCGTGTCGCTGGATTCCGCGCCGTTCTACGACCCGTGGTTCGCCAAGGCGCGCACCGAGGGCGCGATCACCGTGCGCGAGATGGACGAGGGCATGGTCAAGTGCGGTCTGCAGGCCGCGGCGGCCCGGCTGCCGTTCCTGCCGATCCGCGCCGGATTGGGTTCTGCCGTCATCGATTTCTGGGAGGGCGAGCTCAAGACCGTCCAGTCGCCTTACCCGACCGATGGCAAGACCGAGACCCTGGTCGCCATGCCCGCGTTGAACCTGGATGCCGCGTTCGTGCACCTGGACCTGGGCGACAAGCACGGCAATGCCGCCTACACCGGCGTCGACCCGTACATGGACGACCTGTACATGCTCTCCGCCGAGAAGCGCTACCTGTCGGTGGATCGCCTGGTCGAGACCGAGGAACTGGTGAAAGCCGTTCCGACGCAGGCCCTCATCCTCAATCGCATGATGGTCGACGGCGTGGTCGAGGCCCCCGGCGGCGCGCACTTCACCTTCTCCGGCAGCTACGGCCGCGACGAGAAGTTCCAGCGCCACTACGTCGAGGCCGCCAAGACGCCCGAGTCGTGGGCCGAGTTCAAGGCCCGCTACCTGGATGTGTCCGAGGACGAATACCAGGCCGCCGTCGAGGCTTTCGCCGAGGAGCAGAAGTAATGACTGACACCGCTACGGTTACCCGCGCCGAGATCTGCGTCGTCGCGGCCGCCGAGATCTTCCGGGGCGCGGGCGAGATCATGGCCTCCCCGATGTCCACCGTCACCACCATCGGCGCGCGGCTGGCGCGGCTCACCTTCGAGCCGGACCTGCTGCTGTCCGACGGTGAGGCGCTGTTCTTCGCCGAGGTCCCGCCGATCGGCGGCAAGGCACCCATCGAGGGCTGGATTCCGTTCTCCAAGGTCTTCGATGTGGTGAATTCCGGTCGCCGCCACGTGGTCATGGGCGCGAACCAGCTCGACCGCTTCGGCAACCAGAACCTGTCCGCCTTCGGCCCGCTGCAGCAGCCGACCCGGCAGATGTTCGGTGTGCGCGGCGCGCCGGGCAACACCATCAACCACGCCACCAGCTACTTCGTGCCCAAGCACAACAAGCGGGTGTTCGTGGATCAGGTCGACATCGTCTCCGGAATCGGTTACGACAAGATCGATTCCGAGAACCCGGCCTACCGGTTCCACCACCTGCACCGGGTGGTCTCGAACCTGGGCGTGTTCGACTTCAACGGCCCGGACCACACCATGCGTGCGCTGTCGCTGCACCCGGGTGTGTCCGCCGACGAGGTCGCCGAGAACACCTTGTTCGAAATCGCGGGCCTGGCCGAGGCGGGCGAAACCCGTTTGCCCACCGAGGAAGAGCTCACCATCATCCGGACCGTGCTGGACCCCAAGGGCTTCCGCGAGAAGGAAGTGACGGCATGACCGCACAGCGACTGAAGACGCCGCTGACCGAACTGGTCGGCATCGAGCACCCGATCGTGCAGACCGGCATGGGCTGGGTCGCCGGTCCGGGTCTGGTCGCGGCCACCGCGAACGCGGGCGGCCTCGGCATTCTGGCCTCGGCCACCATGACCTTCGAGGAGCTCGAACAGGCCATCGCCAAAACGAAGGCGAAGACCGACAAGCCCTTCGGCGTCAATATCCGCGCCGATGGCTTCGACGCCACCGAGCGTTGCGAGCTCATGATCCGCGAGGGCGTGAAGGTGGCCTCCTTCGCCCTGGCTCCCAAGAAGGAGCTCATCGCACGGCTCAAGGACAACGGCGTGGTGGTGGTGCCGTCGATCGGCGCGGCCAAGCACGCGGTGAAGGTCGCCTCCTGGGGCGCGGACGCGGTGATCGTGCAGGGCGGTGAGGGCGGTGGCCACACCGGTTCCGTCGCAACGACTCTGCTGCTGCCGTCCGTCCGCGACGCCGTCGACATCCCGGTGGTCGCCGGTGGCGGTTTCTTCGACGGCCGCGGTCTGGCCGCCGCGCTGTCCTACGGTGCGGCCGGTGTCGCCATGGGCACCCGCTTCCTGCTCACCCAGGATTCGGCGGTGCCGGATTCGGTCAAGCAGGAGTACCTCAAGCGCGGACTCCAGGACACCGTCGTCTCCACCAAGGTCGACGGCATGCCCCACCGCGTGCTGAACAACGAACTCGTGGACAAGCTGGAACATTCGAGTGGTGCGCGCGGCCTGGCCGCGGCGGTCTCGAACGCCTTCAAGTTCAAGAACATGACCGGTATGAAGTGGTCGACCATGGTCAAGGACGGCCTCGCCATGCGTAAGCACAAGGATCTGGCCTGGTCCCAGGTCATCATGGCCGCCAACACCCCCATGCTGCTCAAAGCCGGTCTGGTGGAAGGCAACACCCACGCGGGCGTCCTCGCCTCCGGCCAGGTCGCGGGCATCATCGACGACCTGCCCACCGTGGCCGACCTGATCGACCGCATCATCACCGAGGCCGTCGAGCGCATCGACAGCCTCAACTCCTACCGCGTCACCACCACCGCCTGACGCGTCCCTGAAAACGTGCGCGGCCACCACAGCCCGACCGCGCACCCCGGATCCGCACACCATCGGATCCACGCGCGCCCCTATCGGCGCGCCGAGCCGTCCCCGGAACCTCTCGCCCGGGGGCGGCTTCGCGCATTTCCGGTGCCCGCTGCTCACAATCGACTGCGAATACCAGGCGTTATACACTGCATTGCATATACCGTCGATTATATGGAGGAGCCTTACGCGATCGAGCTCGAACCTGAGGTCAGCGCTTGGCTCGACACGCTCTCGAGGGCCGAATACCGAGCAGTCGAGTTCAAGGTCGACAGACTGGCCGCCAGCCCAACCACATTGGGCGAACCTTGGACGCGTCACCTCGAAGGACCGGTCCGAGAACTACGCTTCCGGCTCAACGGCGCCTCGGTACGGATCGGATACTGGCTCGCACCGGGCCAACGGCTCGTTCTTGACCGTGTTCCACAAGACCCGAATGCGCGAAACGCTCGAAGTCAGCCGAGTAATTCAGGCTCAGAAAGAGTGCGAGGCCGAACACGGCGCCGCCACTCATATCTACGACCGTATCTTCAAGGAGGACCAGCCATGATTCGGGCGCACCACACTCGGTGGAAGATCCCCGACGAACATCGAGCCGACCCCGAATACATCGCAGCCGCTGATGCTTTCGCCTTGGCACAGGCGGTCTACGACCGACGCGCAAAGCTGGGCATCACCCAGACCGAGTTGGCGCGCCGGGCGGGAATGACTCAGCCGCAGGTGAGCCGCCTCGAAGGCGGAGACGTCACTCCAACACTGCCCCTGCTGCACCGCCTGTCCATCGCCCTCGAGGCGGAGCTGAAGTTGTCCTTCAAGGGCGAGGAGTTGGCTGTGGAATTCGTCGACCGCGCAGCGTGATCCGTCGCCGTCAGCGGCGGCGGATTCCGGAGACCAGGGCGAATAGGGTGTCGAGGACCGGGGTCGGGGTGATGGCGGTGGCTACGACCTGGATCTTTCCGGCGATGCCGGGGATGTAGCGGGCCCTGGGGTGCTTTGCGGTGAGGGACTTTTCGACTTCCTTGACCACCGAGTCGACCGGGGCGGCGATCTTGGGGACCTGCTGGGACATTTTGCGGAGGCCCGCGAGGTGGGCGGCGTAGAGGTCGCGTTGGGCGTCGGTGAGGTGGGCGGTGGTGGTGTCGACCATGTCGGTGGCGCCGAACCAGAGGTCGGTGGCGATGGGGCCCGGTTCGATGAGGGTGGTGTGGATTCCGAAGGGGCGGAGTTCTACTCGGAGGGCGTCTACCAGGCCCTCGAGGGCGAATTTCGAGGAGTTGTAGGCGCCGGTGCCGGGGGTGGAGATGCGGCCGGAGAGGGAGGAGATGAAGACGGCTCGGCCCTTGGCGGCGCGCAGGCGCGGGAGGACGGCCTGGGTGACGGCCACCGCGCCGAAGACGTTGACCTCGAACTGGTTTCGGAGTTCGTCGAGGGTGAGGAGTTCGACCGGGCCGTCTACGACCACGCCCGCGTTGTTGACGACGGCGGTGAGGTCGGCGGGGAGGACCGCGTCGAGGGCGGCGATGTCCTCGGGGTTGGTGACGTCGAGCTGCACCGGGGTGATGCGGGAGTCGGCGGCGGCCAGTGCTTCGCCGTCGGAGAGTTTGCGGACGCCCGCGTAGACCTGCCAGCCCTGCTGGGCCATTCGCAGGCAGATGGCCTTTCCGATGCCGCGCGCCGCGCCGGTAACCAACACAGAGTTCATGGTGGTCAGCCTAATTCGGAGCGGCCCGGCATGGCACGGGGTAATGGGGATGCTGTTCGGGGGTGGGGGTGTCACCATGTGGCGATGGGGAATATCCTGATTGTCGGAGACCTGCACGGGAACACTGCGCACGCGCTCACCGCGGTGCGTACCGCGCAGCGTGAGCAGTGCTCGCGGGTGTTCGTGGTGGGGGACTTCGGGGCGTGGGAGCACATGGCCTCGGGGCGGCGGTATTTCGACGTGGTGGGTAAGACGGCCAAGCGGGCCGGGGTGGTCGTGTACTTCCTGGACGGGAACCACGACAAGAGTTCGCTGCTGCACGAGCTCTACGACGACAACCGCGATGACGAGGGATTCCTGGTGTGCCGCAAGCACCTGCGGTACGCGCCGCGCGGGCACCGGTGGAGCTGGGAGGGGACCACGTTCGCGGCCTTCGGCGGGGCGCTGTCCACGGACAAGGGCTGGCGGCTGGCGCGGGAGGCGCGCAAGGCCGAACAGGTCGAGAAGCGGCGGCGCTACGGGTCCCTGCATCGGCCGGAGACCGCGGGCACGCTGTGGTTTCCGGAGGAGGAGATGACCGACGACGAGCTGAGCGCGCTGCTCGAGGCCGACGGCTCACCGGTGGACATCCTGCTCACCCACGACAAACCGCGTGCCTCCGAGCCGAAATGGAACCGCAAGGACAAGCCGGAGTGCTATCCGAATCAGGACCGCGTCCAGCGCGTCGTCGAAGCGCTGCGGCCCAGCGTGCTGTTCCACGGGCACCTGCACGTGCGCTACACCGACACCATCGCCTCCGGTGACGGCCAGTGGACCCGGGTCGAGGGCCTGGCCTGCGATCCGGAAGCCTCGCAGTACCTGGAGTATTCGAGCGAACACTCCTGGTACGTGCTGCCACTGCCGTACCCGGGGCAGTCGCTCGAGGTCACCGACGACACCGAACCCAGTTCGCTACCGGCCTGATTCGTCGTCGTAGGAGGAGGTGCCCTCGTCCAGCAGCGGCTCCTCCACCTTGAAGTGCGCGGGCGCGAAGAACCGCAGCACGTGGTAGCCGGTGATGACGACCAGCGTGCCCAGGGCGATGCCGCCGAGGGTGAAGTTGTCGGTGAACTTCATGCTCACATTGCCGATGCCGATGATCAGGCCCGCGGCGGCCGGCACCAGGTTGAGCGGATTGCGCAGATCGACCCCGGCATTGGTCCAGATCTGCGCGCCCAGCAGGCCGATCATGCCGTAGAGGATGACGGTGATGCCGCCGAGCACGCCGCCCGGAATGGCCGCGACGATGGCCCCGAACTTGGGGCACAGACCGAAGAGCAGGGCGAAAAAGGCCGCGGCCCAATAGGCGGCGGTCGAGTAGACGCGGGTCGCGGCCATGACGCCGATGTTCTCGGAGTAGGTGGTGTTGGGCGGGCCGCCGACCGCGGTGGACAGCATGGAGGCCGCGCCGTCGGCGGCGATGGCGGTGCCGAGCTTGCCGTCCAGATTGCCGCCGGTCATCTCGCCGACCGCCTTCACGTGCCCGGCGTTCTCCGCGACCAGCGCGATCACCACGGGCAGCGCGACCAGCACCGCCGACAACTGGAACGACGGCGCGTGGAAGGTCGGCAGGCCCAGCCAGTCCGCCTTGGCCACGCCCGAGAGATCCAGCCGCCAGTGATCGACGACCTTGCCGCTGCCATCGGCCGAGTGGATCTTCCCGAACACCCGGTCCAGCACCCAGGAGAGTCCGTACCCGAACACCAGGCCCAGGAAAATCGCGATGCGCGAGAAGAATCCGCGCAAACCGACGACCGCCAGCCCGGTGAAGAGCATGACCAGCAGGGCGGTCCACTGATCCTGCGGCCAGTAGGTCGAGGCGGTGACGGGAGCCAGATTGAAGCCGATGAGCATGACCACCGCGCCGGTCACCACCGGCGGCATGGCGGCGTGAACGATGCGCGCCCCGAACTTCTGCACCGCCAGACCGATCAGGAACAGCACCACGCCGACCGCGAGACAGGCCCCGGTAACCGTCGCGCTACTTCCGCCCTGGGCCCGGATCACCGCCGCCACGCCGACGAACGACAGCGAACAGCCGAGGTAGCTGGGCACCTGCCCGCGGGTGGCCAGCAGGAATATCGCCGTGGCCACGCCCGACATCATGATGGCCAGGTTGGGGTCGAGTCCCATCAGCACGGGCGCGACGAAACTCGCCCCGAACATGGCCACGACGTGCTGCGCACCCAACCCGAAGGTCCGCGGCCACGACAACCGCTCATCCGGCCGCACCACCGCCCCGGGCGCGGGCGTACGCCCATCCCCGTGCACCGTCCAGCGGACACCCAAACCCATCAACCGCCCGCTTTCTCCCGAAGGTCCGAAACCAATCGCGGCCATCCTAATCCGAGCAAACCCCCAGCTCTGGCGGCACACGAGTCGGCGACCCACGCACACCGGCCGGGCGATGGAGCCGCTCGCCCTGATTCGGACCACCGCCGCAACCCGGCGGCAGCGCATCACCCCACCGGACCATGCCGCGGCGAACCCGGAGTACGACCGGATCGGACTCGCATTCCCGGCACAAGCGCCGGAAATACCCTGTGGTGCAGCAATTTTCGATCGACGCAGGGGTGGGCGCGGGCAATCCTCACCGATCGGGTGCGGCGGCGGCCGCTTCACCGCTACGGCAAGCTATCCGAGGCCGTAGCGACGTCGAATTGCGGCCGGTAGCGCATAACCGTTGGCCCCCTCGTCGACGCCATCCGGCGGAAAGGCTTGCGGACCAGGCGAGTTCGCGAGATCCGGCAGGGCACGAGTGAGGCGGCGCAGCACACCGGCGACCATCGGATCGGCGGTGAGTTCGGCGCGAAGCTCGGCGGCCCGTTCCCGTGCTCGCGCGAGCGCCAGCTCATGAGCACGGGAAATCACCTGTGCCAAAGCCGCATCCGGCAGCTCGAGACCGACGATCCGGCCGTCGGCCTCTACCTCGATCCGCACGCCGTTCAGAGCCGCCCGGCCGCGCACCTCGGCCACGGCGTCCTGCACCCGTCGCGCCTTGCGCGCCACCTCCTCGAACCGCCCCTCCCCCGATATCGCCACGGGCCCAGCCTAAATACGCCGTGCCACATGCCGAGTGGCTTCGATGACTTCGCGCCCCCGTCGGCCGTCCCGCGACAGCGCCATGACGAGCCCGCGCGAACGGAAGAAGCCGCCCACCGGATGTCGATGTGCGGCTTCTGGAAACGCTGCGAGTGGGTCAGCTCAGGCGTTCGATGACGGTGACGTTGGCGGTGCCGCCGCCCTCGCAGATGGTGAGCAGGCCGTAGCGGCCGTTCACTCGCTCGAGTTCGTTGAGCATGGTGGCGAACAGCTTGGCGCCGGTCGCGCCGAGGGGGTGACCGAGGGCGATGGCGCCGCCGTTCACGTTGACCTTGTCCGGGTTGGCGCCGGTTTCCTTGATCCAGGCCAGCACCACCGAGGCGAAGGCCTCGTTGATCTCGATGACGTCCATATCGTCGATGGTCAGGCCGGTCTTCTCGAGGGCCCACTTGGTGGCGGGGATGGGGGCGGTGAGCATGTAGATCGGGTCCGCGCCGCGGGCGCTCACGTGGTGGATGCGGGCGCGCGGGGTGAGGCCGTACTCCGCGACCGCCCAGTCCGAGGCCAGCAGGGTGGCGCTGGAACCATCGGAGATCTGGCTGGCCAGCGCGGCGGTGATGCGGCTGCCCTCGGCCAGCGGCTGTAGCCCGGCCATCTTCTCGAGGGTGGTCTCGCGCGGGCACTGGTCGATCCAGAAGTCGCCGACCGGCACGATCTCGCGGTCGAAGCGGCCGTCCACGATGGCCTTGCGGGCGCGGTCGTGGCTGCGCAGCGCCCACTCCTCCATATCGCGGCGGGAGATGTCCCACTTCTCGGCGATCATGGTGGCCGAATTGAACTGCGACACTTCGCCGGTGCCGTAGCGGTGGTCCCAGCCCTGCGCGCCGACGAACGGCGAGTCGAAGCCGTAGGCCTGCCCGGCCAGCATGGCGGCCGAGATCGGGATGACCGACATGTTCTGCACGCCGCCCGCCACGATCACCTCGGCGGTGCCGGACATGATGGCCTGCGCGCCGAAGGTGATGGCCTGCTGCGAGGAGCCGCACTGCCGGTCCACGGTGACGCCCGGCACCGACTCGGGGTAGCCCGCGGCCAACCACGAAGTGCGAGCGATGTTTCCGGCCTGCGGACCGATGGTGTCACAGCAGCCGAACACCACGTCGTCCACGGCGGCCGGGTCGAGGTTGCTCCGCTCGACCAGGCCCTTGATGGCGGCCGCGCCCAGATCGGCCGGATGCACACCGGCCAGCGCACCGCCCCGCTTGCCGACCGGGGTGCGCACGGCGTCGATCACATACGCCTCACGCATCGGCGAGTACTGGCGGCGGGACGGTGCTGACATGAGAACTCCTACTGCTGAACGCTGGGGCTGTGAAGTTGTTGTCTAGGTGTGCGTCTGAGGGTTGGTGAGCCCGTCGAGCACGATGGTCAGGTACTGCTTGGCGAGGTTGTCCACGGTGATCCGGCCGCCGGGCTGGTACCAGCGCACCGACACCCAGACGGTGTCGCGCAGGAACCGGTAGGCGAGTGCGATGTCCATCTCGGGCCGGAAGCTGCCGTCGGCGACGCCGTTGGCCAGCACCTGGTGCCAGAGTTCGCGGAACTCCTTGTTGTACTCGGCGATGTAGTCGAATCGCGGTGTGCCGCTGAGGCGTTTGGCCTCGGCCTGGTAGATGGCGACGGCGGCGTGGAACCGGTCGAACGATTCGTAGGACGCGACGACCAGCGCCTCCAGCGTGTCGCGCGCGGACACGCCAGCGGATACGATCTCGCGATACCGCCCGAAGAGGTCGTCGAGGAACCCGCGCAGGATTTCGTCCACCATGGCTTCTTTGGAATCGAAGTGGTGGTACAGACTCCCGGATAGAATCCCCGCCGCGTCGGCAATGTCACGAACCGTGGTGGCGCGCAGTCCGCGTTCCGCGAATAGGTTCGCGGCCAGGCCGAGCAGCTCGTTGCGACGTGCTGATTTGGAGGGGTCAGGTTGGGTCACTCCGCCAATATACAACCAAGCATTTGCTTGGTCCACCAGGGCGCCTGATCACCGCGCCTCGGAGTGGCGTTCAGCGCACCGAATAGCGCAGCGGCGAAGAGACCGATAGGTCGGCCAAGAGCCGATCGCAGATGACCACCGGTGAGATCCCGGCCCGGGCCATCCGGGCCACCAGCGCCAGGCGGCGTTCCGGACTGTCCCATTCGACGATCAGCGGCTCCCGGCCGGGTCCGGCGTCAACCGTGGCCATGACCCGCGGCGGCCCGCCGCCGTGATCGGGTTCCTCGATGATCTTGAGAATCATTCCCCGTTGCCATGCCCGATACGTCTCCATATCGGCCCCCACCACCAATTTGTCTGTGGCAGCGCATAACCCCTGCGCTATCTCATCGGCGAAGGCGAGATGATCGAACCGCAGGCGTCTGCAATTGCGCACCACCTCCAACAGGTCGGCACGAACCTCGCAGAGCAGGGCGGTTCGTTTGCGACGCCGCCGATCCGCATCGGAATCGCCGTATCCGGTCGCCCGCGACAGTCCCAGTCGGCGGGCCCGATCGCGGTCGCGAATCATGTCCCGCCGCAGGGCGGCGCGCGGATCGCGCGCCACATCGGTTTCATCCACGGCGTGTTGTTCGAGGATCTGCGCCGCACGCATGGCGGTGGCGCGTTCCGAGTCGTGGTCGAGCAATTCCGCACCCAAAGTCAGTGCGGCCAGAACGACATTGTCGAGCCGTCGGCGCGCCAAGACGACCTCGCGCACCAGCTCGAGTTCCATTTCCTCGTGGGCTTGTTCTGGGGCTGCTTGTTGTCTGCGATCCGGACCCATGGGTCGTGCCCTTCGACTAGCGGTACCGGCCTAAACCAGGATTGCACAGGGAGACCCTCAACGCGCCAGCCATTTTCCCTTCCGAATAAAACACGCACTGCCGCGCCCCCTCTGGGGACGCGGCAGTGAGAAAAGCTGCGACCGGAAGACACAGCATTCCGTAAGAACCGAACGCACTAATTCGGTTGTACGGGCGAGTAATCCGAATTACGCGCGCTGACTGGAAATGGAGACCACCTCGCCGGTGAGGTACGTGGTGTAGTCGCTGGCGAGCATGGCGATGGTGGCGGCCACCTCCCAGGGCTCCGCGGCGCGGCCGAAGGCCTCACCGGCCGCCAGCCGGTCCAGCAGGTCGGCGGAGGTGACCTTGTCGAGGAAGGCGTGCCGGGCGATGGACGGGGCGACGGCATTGATGCGGACGCCGAATTCGGCGGCCTCGACGGCGCTGCAGCGGGTCAGCGCCATGACGCCCGCCTTGGCGGCGGCGTAGTGGGCCTGGCCGTGCTGGGCGCGCCAGCCGAGGACGGAGGCGTTGTTGACGACGACGCCGCCGTGCCCGGCCTCGCGGAAGTACTTGAGCACGGCCCGAGTTGCCCGGAACGTCCCGTTCAACGTGATGTCGAGAACCTTGTCCCACTGCTCGTCGGTCATGTCGACCACGGGCACCTCGCCGCCGAGACCGGCATTGTTGACCATGACGTCGATGCGGCCGAACGCGGCCACGGCACCGGCGATGAGGGCGTCCACCTGCTCGGTCGAGCTGACGTCGCAGGGCACGGAAGCGACTCGGCGGTCCGGGAATTCGGCCTGCAGGGCCTCCTCGGTCTCCTTCAGGCGGCGCTCGTGCCAGTCGGAGATCACCACGTCCGCACCCTCGGACAGCAACCGGCGCGCGGTGGCCGAGCCGATGCCGGTGCCCGCGGCGGCGGTCACGACCGCGATCTTGTCCGCGAGCAGGTTGTGGCCCGGGGTGATTTCGGGGGCGGTGGAAAGGTCACTCACGGTCGAGCCTCTCGGGGAAGTCCGAGCACGCGCTCGGAGATGATATTGCGCTGCACTTCGTTCGAACCGCCGTAGATGGTGTCCGCACGGGTGAAGAGGAACATGCGCTGCCAGGCATTGAGATCATCGCCGGGGCCGTCGGCGATGAGGCCGGGCGCGCCGAGCACGTCCATGGCCAGTTCGCCCAGTCCGCGATGCCAATTGGCCCACAGCAGCTTGGTCACCGACGCCTGCCCGGCGGCGGTGCGGGCATCCACGGAGGCTCCGTCGTGACCGGACTCGAGGGTGCGAAGCACGTGCGCGCGCAGCACCCGCAGGCCGACCCACGCCTGGTCGAGGCGATCGGCGATGACCGGGTTCTCGATCGCGCCGTTCTCGCGGGCGACCGCTTCGAGGTCGGCGAGCTCACGCGCGTAGCGGATCTGCTGGCCGACGGTGGAGATGCCGCGCTCGAAGGTGAGCGTGCCCATCGCGACCTTCCACCCCTCGCCGGGCTGCCCGACCACGAGATCGGCCGCGGTGCGGGCATTGTCGAAGAAGACCTCGTTGAATTCGGCGGTCCCGGTGAGCTGGATGATGGGCCGCACCTCGACGCCCGGCTGCTTCATGGGCACCAGCAGATAGGACAGGCCGTGGTGGCGGCTCGAGCCCTTCTCGGTGCGGGCGACCACGAAGCACCAGTCCGACAGGTGGGCCAGTGAGGTCCAGATCTTCTGGCCGTTGATCACCCATTCGTCGCCGTCCAGGTGGGCGGAGGTGGTGACGGCGGCCAGGTCCGAGCCCGCGCCCGGTTCGGAATAGCCCTGGCACCACAGCTCGGTGACATTGCGGATGCCCGGCAGGAAGCGCCGCTTCTGCTCCTCGGTGCCGAAGGCGATGACGGTGGGTCCGAGCAGTTCCTCACCCAGGTGCGAGACCCGGCTCGGCGCATCGGCCTTGGCGTATTCCTCGTGGAAGATGACCTGCTGCCGCAGCGTGGCGTCGCGGCCGCCCCATTCCTCGGGCCAGCCCAGGCAGGTCAGTCCCGCGGCGGCGAGGGCGCGGTCCCATTCGAGCCGCTCCTCGAAGGCCTCGTGCTCGCGCCCGGGACCACCCAGACCGCGCAGCTCGCGGAACTGGCCGTTCAGGTTCTCGGCCAGCCATTCCCGCACCTCCGTGCGGAATTCGGCATCCTCCGCGGGCTCAATCCCGCTGGCCGGTTCGGGGGTCTGGATCATGCTCACGTCGGTAGAGTAACCTACCAAGCACTTGCTTTGTTAGACCCATTCCCGGACAGCGAGGACGCTCAGTGACTTCTCCTCCGCAGACCACACCGCTCGCCCTGCACGAGGCCGCCCACCGGTACGGTGACGCGCCCGCCGTGGGTGACGGTGCCGTGCGTCTGAGCTGGTCGCAACTGCTGGACTCGGTGCGTGAGACGGCGCGGGCGTTGATCGCGCGCGGCATCCAGCGCGGCGACCGCATCGGCATCTGGGCCCCCAACACCCACCACTGGGTGACGGCGGTCCTGGCCACCCACTACGTGGGCGCGGCCATCGTGCCGCTGAACACGCGGTACGTGGCCGACGAGGCCGCGGACGTGCTGGGCCGGGTCGACGCCAAGGCGCTGTTCATCGCGGGCACCTTCCTGGGCCGCGACCGGCTGACCGAACTGCGCACCGCCGCACCGGAACTGGGCATCGAGACGGTCATCGTCATTCCCTCCGAAAAGGAGGAGCCCGTGCAGGACGCCATCGTCTGGTCAGAGCTGGGCAAGCTGGCCGAGGCGGTCAGCCTGGAGGACGCCATCGCGCGGGCCGAATCCGTCTCCGCGGACGACCTTTCCGACATCCTGTTCACCTCCGGCACCACCGGGCGCAGCAAGGGCACCTTGATCGCGCACCGGCAGGCGCTGGCGGGCGCGCGGGCCTGGTCCGAATGCGCCACGCTGCACAGCGCGGACCGGTACCTGGTGGTGCCGCCGTTCTTCCACAACTTCGGCTACAAGGCGGGCATCATCGCGTGCCTGGTCACCGGGGCGAGCATCATCCCGCAGGCCACCTTCGACGTGCCGGAGACCATGCGCCTGGTGCACGACGAGGGCATCACCGTGCTCACCGGCCCGCCGACCATCTACCAGACCATCCTGGAACACCCGGCGCGCCACGACGCCGACCTGTCGAGCCTGCGGGTCGCGGTCACGGGTGCGGCCACCGTGCCGGTCGTGCTGATCGAAAGAATGCGCAGCGAACTGCAATTCGACGTGGTGCTCACCGCCTACGGGCTCTCCGAGTCCGGCGGCTTCGGCACCATGTGCCGGCCCGAGGACAGCGCGGAGACCATCGCCAATACCTGCGGCCGCGCCATCGGCGACTTCGAGACCAAGCTGGCCGACAATGGCGAACTGCTGCTGCGCGGTTCGCAGGTGATGCTCGGCTACCTCGACGATCCGCAGGCCACCGCGGACACCATCGACACCGACGGCTGGCTGCACACCGGCGATGTCGCCACCATCGACGAGCGCGGCTACGTGAAGATCACCGACCGGCTCAAGGACATGTACATCTCCGGCGGGTTCAATGTGTACCCCGCCGAGGTGGAACAGGCCCTGGCCCGGCTGGAGGGCGTCGCCGAGACCGCGGTCATCGGGATCGAGGACGAGCGCATGGGCGAGGTCGGCAAGGCGTTCGTGGTGCGCACGCCCGGTGCCGAGCTGACCGTCGAAGACGTGGTGGCGCACGCGAAGACGCTGCTGGCCAATTTCAAGGTGCCGCGGTTCGTGGAGTTCCGCGACCAGTTGCCCTACAGCGCGGCCGGGAAAGTGCTCAAGCGGGAACTACGTGAGGAGAAGGCGTGAGCGAGTCCAGCCCGGAGGCGGTAGCGCAGCGTAACCACGCAGGGCGCTCGATCGCGCGAAAGGAAGCAGTGTGAGCCAGGAATTGGGACCTGTCCCGGATGAGGGCGAGGTCGTCCGCTACGAGAAGCGGGGACCGATCGCGGTCGTCACGCTGAACCGGCCGGACTACCGGAACGCGCAGAACTCGGTCATGACCTACGCGCTCGACGCCGCCTTCGTGAAGGCCGTCGAGGATCCCGAGGTCAAGGTCATCGTCTTGGGCGGTGCCGGAAAGCATTTCAGCGCGGGCCACGACATCGGTACGCCGGGCCGCGATCACCACATCAAGTACGAGAACAAGGCCGCGCTGTGGTGGGACCACACCGACCGGCCCGGCGGCGATCAGCGCTTCGCCCGGGAGTCCGAGGTGTACCTGGGCATGTGCCGGCGCTGGCGGGAGATCCCCAAGCCGACCATCGCCATGGTGCAGGGCGCATGCATCGCGGGCGCGCTCATGCTGGCCTGGTCCTGCGACATGATCGTGGCGTCGGAGGACGCGTTCTTCTCCGATCCGGTGGTGCGCATGGGCATTCCGGGCGTCGAGTACTTCGCGCACCCGTGGGTGCTGGGGCCGCGCCGGGCCAAGGAGATCCTGTTCACCGGTGAGCGCTTCACCGCCGCACAGGCTTACGAGTGGGGCATGCTCAATCGCGTTGTCGCGCGCGAGGATCTGGAGACCGAGACCTTCGCGCTGGCCGAGAAGATCGCGGAGATGCCGCAGTTCGGGCTGGCGCTGACCAAGAAGGCCGTCAACCAGTGCGAGGACCTGATGGGGATGCGCGCGGGCATGGATTCCGTGTTCGGGCTGCACCACTTCGCGCACGCCCACAACGCCGAGGTCGGCGCGGACTCGCTGGGCGGCATGAACGCCAAGTCGATGAAGGCGGCCGCTACGAACAAGGACGGGGCCAACTAAGTGGATCTCGACTTCGACGCCAAGACCGAGGAATTCCGCGCCGAGGTGCGGGAGTTCCTGGCGGCCAATGTGCCCGCCGCTCCCCTGCCCTCCATGGACACCAAGGAAGGGTTCGAGGCGCACCGGGCGTGGGAGGCCAAGCTGGCCGAGGCCCGGCTGTCGTGTGTGGCATGGCCCGCCGAGTACGGCGGCCGCGACGCCTCGCTGACCGAGTGGGTCATCTTCGAGGAGGAGTACTACGCCGCGGGCGCGCCGGGTCGCGTCTCGCAGAACGGCATCTTCCTGCTCGCGCCCACCCTGTTCGAGCACGGCTCCCCCGAGCAGCTGGCCCGCATCCTGCCGAGAATGGCACGCGCCGACGACATCTGGGCGCAGGCCTGGTCGGAGCCGGAGGCCGGATCCGATCTGGCGGGCATCCGCTCCACCGCCAAGCGCACCGAGGGCGGCTGGCTGCTGAACGGCCAGAAGACCTGGAGTTCGCGGGCCTCGTTCGCGGACTGGGGTTTCGGCCTGTTCCGCAGCGACCCGGAGGCCGAGCGGCATCGCGGGCTGACCTACCTGATGTTCCCGCTCACCGCGGAAGGCATTACGGTGCGGCCGATTCCGCAGCTGGACGGCGAGCCGGGCTTCGCGGAGATCTTCCTGGACAATGTGTTCGTGCCGGACGCCGATGTGATCGGCGAAGCCAACAACGGCTGGAAGGTCGCCATGGCGACCTCCAGCAATGAGCGCGGACTGTCGCTGCGCGCGCCGGGCCGGTTCACCGCCACCGCCGCCAAGCTCATCGAGCTGTGGCAGAACGCGGCGGACGAGTCCGACACCGCTCTCGCCGACCGCGTCGTCGACGCGTGGGTGGGTGCGGAGGCGTACCGCCTCAATACCTGGGCCACCGTGACCCGCCTGGCAAACGGCGGCCAGCTGGGCGCGGAATCCTCGGTGAACAAGGTGTTCTGGTCGGATCTGGACATCGCCATGCACGAGACCGCGCTGGATCTGCACGGCGCGGCCGCGGAGCAGGAGTCGGCCTGGACCGACGGCTACCTGTTCTCGCTGGCGGGCCCGATCTACGCCGTTACCAACGAGATTCAGCGCAATATCATCGCCGAACGCCTGCTCGGCCTGCCGCGATAGCCACAGGGAGGACGACGACATGCGATTCGCATTGACCGCAGAACAGAACGATTTCGCCGCCAGCCTGCGCAAGATGGGCGAGGCCGCCAAGACGCCCGGCGTCGTCCGGGCCTGGGGCACGGGCGATTCCGCCGCCGGGCGCGCGCTGATCGGCCAGCTGGCCGAGGCGGGCGCGCTGGGGCTGACCGTCAGCGAGGAGAACGGCGGGTTCGGCGCGGGCCCGGTCGAGCTGATCGTGGCCTTCACCGAGATCGGCCGGGCCGCCGTGCCGGGCCCGCTGGTGGAGACCGCCGCCACGATTCCCGCACTGCTGCAGGCGCTTCCGGATCCGGCGCTGGCCGCCGCGAAGCTGCCGGAGCTGGCCGAGGGCGCACAGCTGGGCACGCTCGCCGTGACCGCTTCCGGCGGGGCGAACGCGGGCCGGGCCGCGGGTGCGGCGACCGCACTGGACGCCGATATCGCCGACCTGGTGCTGATCGCCGAGGGCGACCGCATCGCGCTGGCCACCGCCGGTGAACTAGTCACGTCGGTGGACGCGGCCCGCCGCCTGTTCACCGTCACCGCGGCCGAGACCCTCGCCGAGGGCGAGGGCGTCTCCGCCGCAATCGATCTGGCCTTCGACACCGCCGCCCTGGCTGCCGCCGCGCAGCTGCTCGGCGCGGGCCGTGCACTGGTGGACACCAGCGTCGAGTACGTCAAGCAGCGCCAGCAGTTCGGCACCCCGATCGGCCGCAATCAGGCCATCAAGCATCATCTGGCCAATGCCCACATCGGCCTGGAAATGGCGCTGCCGCTGCTCTATCGGGCCGCTCTCACGCTGGAGTCGAACGCGGACAGCCGGACTCGCGGCCGTGACATCTCCGCCGCCAAGCTGGCCTGCGGCGAGGCCGCCTACCGGGCCGCCCGCATCGCCCTCCAGGTCCACGGCGCCATCGGCTACACCGCCGAATGCGACCTGTCCCTGTGGCTCACCAAGGTCACCGCCCTGCGCTCGGCCTGGGGCACCCCCGCAGAACACCGCGCCCGCATCGCAACCGCCCTCCGCGCCGGAAACGTCGCGTGACCACCATCTACACGTTGGGAGCGAAGGCATGAGCCGCACTGCCGAGCAGCAGGAACTCGTCACGACCGTGCGCGCGGTGCTGGCCAAGCACGGGGACAGTGCGGCCATGCGGCGCGGGCTGGACAGCGAGCTCGGGTATGACGAGCAGCTGTGGAAGCTGCTGTGCGAGCAGGTCGGGGTTGCCGCGCTGGCGATTCCGGAGGAGTTCGGCGGGATCGGGGTCGGACTGGTCGAATCCCTGCTGGTGGTCGAGGAACTCGGTCGGACCCTGGCCGCGCCGCCCATGCTCGGGTCGGCCGTGCTGGGCGTGCAGGCGCTGCTGCTGGCCGGGAACACCGAGGTCAACGAGCGGCTGCTGCCGGAGGTCGCCGAGGGCACGCGCACGCTGACGCTGTGCTGGGCCGGGGCGCGGGGCTGGGATTCGTTCGGGGTCACGGCCTCGGGTGAAAAGCTTTCCGGCTCGGCGCATTACGTGCTCGACGGGGTGCACGCGGACACCCTGCTGGTGCTCACCGCCGACGGACTGTTCGAGATCGAGGGCGACGCCGCCGGTGTCTCCCGCACCGCGGTCGTCACCCAGGATCCGACCCGCAAGCTGGCCCGCATCGACTTCGACTCGGCCGAGGCTCGGCCCGTCGGACAGCCGAATATCACCCGCCTGCGGGAAATCGCCTGGGCGGCAGTGGTTGCCGAGCAGCTCGGTGCGGCCGAGCAGTGCCTCGACATGACCGTCGAGTACTCCAAGTCGCGCGTGCAGTTCGGCCGCCCGATCGGCAGCTTTCAGGCGCTCAAGCACCGCATGGCCGATATGTACGTGCTGGTCGAGTCGACCCGATCCATCGCTTACCTGGCCATCGCGGGCCTGGCCGCGGGCGCGATCGACCCGATCGACGTGCAGGCTGCCCGTCTGCACGCCATCGACACCTTCAACTCGGTGGTCTCCGAAACCGTCCAGATGCACGGCGGCATCGCCATCACCTGGGAACACGACGCCCACCTGTTCTTCAAACGCGCCCACGCCGACGCCCAACTCTTCGGCACCCCGGCCCGTCCCCTGGCCCGCCCGGCCTGATCACCCGAGATCTTCGGATGTTCGCGGACCGCGCCCGGAAGGTGCGGTCCGCGTTCGGTTTCACCCCGTACGATCCGCCCCATGAACCAACCCATGCCGCCGCAAGGGCAGTATCCGCACCCGCAACCGGGCCAGCCGCAGCCCGGATATCCGCAGCAGGGGCAGCCGTATCCGCCGCAGGGCCAGCAGCCTTACCCGCAGCAGGGGCAGCCGCAGCAGGCCCCGGGTCCGCAGTTCCCGATCCTGGTCTCGACCATGAACGACGTGCCCGGCCAGGAGATCACGCAGGTGATCGGTGAGGTCGCGGGCCTGACCGTGCGCAGTCGCGGTCTGGGCGCGAACTTCGCGGCCGGGTTCCGCGCCCTGGGCGGCGGCGAGATCCACGAGTACACCCAGTTGCTCTACCAGTCGCGGCACGAGGCCATCATGCGAATGTGCCAGCACGCCATGGCCTATGGCGCGAACGCGGTCATCGCCATGCGCTTCGACTGCAACGAGATCGACAACACCATGAGCGAGGTCGCCGCCTACGGCACGGCGGTCATCGTGAAGCCCGTCGATCAGTAGGACTCGGTCGACCGGCTCAGTGGTGCAGCACCTCGACCTCGCGCACCGGCTCCTTGCGGCCCAGCTTGGCGCGTAGCGGGTAGATCGCCATGACCGCCAGCAGCGAGATGGTGGAGGCGATGAGCTGGTTGCGCTGGTCGGGGTTGCAGGCCATGGCCACGAAGACGGCGAAGATGGCGACCACGACGGCCCAGCTGATGTAGGGGTAGCCCCACATGCGGTAGGTCAGCGCCGAGGGGTCCTCGCGGCGCAGCCGGGCGCGAAGTCGCAACTGGGAGAACATGATCGCGACGTAGATGAAGGCCAGGACCACGCCGATGGAGTTCACCAGGAAGGTGAAGACCTTGTCCGGGGAGACGTAGGAGGCGATGACCGCGCCCCAGGCCGCGACGGTGCCGAGCAGGACGGCGCGGGCGGGCACGCCGCGCTTGTTGATCTTCACCAGGGAGGCGGGGGCGTCGCCGTCGCGGGTGAGGACGTAGAGCATGCGCGACGAGACGTAGATGGCCGAGTTCAGCACCGACAGCACCGCGGTCAGGATCACCACCTGCATGATGGTGCCCGCCGCCGGAATGCCGATGTGCTCGAGGGCGCTCACGAACGGGCTCTTCAAAACCTTGGCGTCGTTCCACGGCAGGATGGCCACCACCAGGAAGATCGAGGCCACGTAGAACAGGCCGACCCGCCACAGCACATTGTTGGTGGCGCGGGCCACCACCTTGCCCGGCTCCTCGGATTCCGCCGCGGCCACGGTGACGATCTCGGTGCCGCCGAAGGCGAACATGACCACCACGATGGCGGAGAAGACGCCGCCGATGCCATTGGGCGCGAAGCCGCCGTGCTCGGTCAGGTTGGCGAAGCCCGGCTCCGAGCCCGGCCACAGCCCGAACACCCAGGCCAGTCCGATGGCCAGGAAGAGCACGATGGCCACCACCTTGATGGAGGCGAACCAGAACTCGAACTCGCCGAAGGACTTCACCGACACCAGGTTGACCGAGGTCATGACGACGAGCAGTCCGGCCGAGAGCACCCACTGGTCGAGGTCGATCCAGCTGCCGAGAATGGCCGCGCCCGCCACCGCCTCGGCCCCGACCAGGATGACGTAGAGGTACCAGTACAGCCAGCCGACGGTGAATCCGGCGAACGGTCCCATGGCCATGCGCGCGTACTCGCCCATCGATCCGGCGACCGGGCGGGCCACCACCATTTCGCCGAGGGCGCGCAGCACGCACAGCACCACGAGTCCGGCTCCGGCGTAGGAGAGGATGGCGGCGGGCCCGGCGGTCTTGATGACCGAGCCGCTGCCCACGAACAGGCCCGCGCCGATCGCGCCGCCGATGGCGATCATGGTCAGGTGCCGGCGCCGGAGTCCGGGACGCAGACCCTGCGGCTCGACGCCGGGTTCCATCAGCCGGGTGCTCTCGGATTCCGACATCTGACCGCCACCTTCTTGTGTTGCTCGAGTGTTGCTCAACCACCATATCGAGCCTGGTCAGGCGATAAAAATCGCCTGTCCGGCCCGCGCCGGTCGGGATGCTGCGGATGCAGCGAATCCCGCTCTCCGACAGGCGTTTCCACGGCGGAGTACCGTCGGGAGGTATGACCGAGACACAGCGTGGCCGGGTGCGCGTCGAGCCGAGCGCCAAGCGGGTGCGTGCGTACCTGGGCGGTCAACTGGCCGCCGACTCCGTCCGTCCGATGCTGGTGTGGGAATCCCCGCACTACCCCACCTACTACCTGCCGGTCGCCGACCTGCGGGTCAAGCTCGAGCCCAATGGGCAGACCCGCCCCTCCCCCAGCCGCGGCGACGGCACCGAATTCGATGTGGTGGCCGACGGCGTCATCGCCGCGGGCGCGGCCGTGCGCCACCTCGACTCCCCCATTCCGGAGTTGCGCGAGCTGGTGAAGCTGGACTTCCACGCCATGGACGAATGGCTCGAGGAGGACGAGCCGATCTACGTCCACCCGCGCGACCCCTACACCCGGGTGGACATCCTGTTCAGCTCCCGGCACGTCCGGGTGGCCCTGAACGGCGAGACCCTCGCCGATTCGCATTCGCCGCACATCCTGTTCGAGACCGGGCTGCCGCCGCGCTACTACCTGCCGCTGTCGGATCTGCGCCGCGAACTGCTGCGGCCCTCGGCCAGCCGGACCTCGTGCCCGTACAAGGGCCACGCCGAGTACTGGGACGTCCAGCTCGGTGAGACCACACATGCGGATCTGGTGTGGATCTACCGCACCCCGCTGCCGGAGAGCCAGAAGATCGCCGGACTGGCGTCGTTCTACAACGAGAAGGTCGACATCTGGGTGGACGGCGAATTGCAGCCGCGACCCAAGACGCCGTTCAGCTGAAGACCTCAGGCCCCCAGAATCTCCGACACCAGCCGGGGCAGTGCCGCCCCGATGGGGTCGCGCACGATCTCGGCGGCGTAGTCGTCGTAGGGGGTCGGCTCGGCATTCACGATGACCAGGTCCGCCCCCGCGTCCACCGCCACCGCGCACATCGAGGCGGCGGGCTCGACCTGGAGCGAGCTGCCCACGGCCAGAAAGATTTCCGCGCTCTCGGCGATCTGCACGGCGGCGCGGATGGCGGTGGTGTCGAGCTGCTGGCCGAACATGACGACCGCCGCCGTGAGGATGCCGCCGCAATCCGGGCAGGCCGGATCCGGATCCCCGGCGGCCACCCGCTCCAGGGTGGTGGTCATGGAATCGGTGAAATCGCAGTCGATACAGACGACTTCGAACATGTTCCCGTGGATCTCCACCACGCCGCCGGATCCGGCGCGCTGATGCAGCCGATCGATGTTCTGGGTGATGATCCCGACCTGCCGCCCGCTCGCCGCCAGCCGCACCAGCGCCTCGTGCGCGGGATGCGGTGTCGCCCGCCAGGCCGGATTGTCCCGGCGCGCCAGCCAAGCCCGCACCCGCAGCTCGGGATCGGCCACATAGTTCTGGTAGGTCGACAGCAACTCCGCGATCGGATCCGCGGTCCAAACCCCGCGCGGCCCACGGAAATCCGGAATCCCGGAGTCCGTCGAAATCCCCGCCCCCGTCAGCACTCCGATCGGCCCCTTGCGTGCCCGCCAGTCCGTCACGTACCCCAGCCTAGGCCGCGTCCGTCCGGCCCGCCGAGCGCCGAATCACCCGCGATCGGATCCCATTGCCGCGACGGGCGTCGCACCCGCCGAGCCGACGCTCCACGCGACGATGGCGATCACCTGATCACCGCGGTATGGCCGCCGGGCCCACGGGTGCGGCGCGAGCCGCCCTCGGTTCGTGCGCTCAGACGGCGATGACGGCGGGCGCGTCCTCGGCGCGGCGGTATCGGCCGGGGGCGACGCCGTATTCGCGTTTGAAGGCCTTGGCAAAGGCGAATTCGCTTTGATATCCGACCTTTCGGGCGACACCGGCGAGCGGGGTGTCGGTCTCGCGGAGCAGGCGGGCGGCGGTGAGCATGCGCCAGCGGGTGAGGTAGGACAGTGGGGGCTCGCCGACGGTGGCGAGGAAGCGGCGGGCCAGGGTGGCGCGGCTGACGCCCGCGACGGCGCTGAGTTCGGGCACTGTCCAGGTCTGTTCCGGCGCATCGTGAATGGCGCGCAGGGCGGCGGCCACCGCCGCATCGGCGAAGGCGGCGGCCCAACCGGTCGGTGTCTCGGCCCGGTCGGCCAGCCAGGCGCGCAGGATGAACAGCAGCAACGTTTCCAGCAGCGGCGGCACCGCCGCATCGGTGCCCGGCCCGGGTGCACCGATCTCCCCGGCCAGCAGGTCCACCGCCGCCCGCAGCGCCGGATGGCGTCCCGGGCGCGCGGGCAGATGGATGAACTCCGGCAGCTCGTCCAGAATCGGATGACTGCGCTGCCGCCCGAGTTCGTATGCGCCACACACCAATGCGGTCCGGGTCCCCGGTCCGGTGATCTCCCGGGGCTCGCCCGGGCGCGCCACCTCGGTGATCGGCGAGCCGAGCGCGTCCACGAGCTCGTGGTCCGCTCCGCGCGGCATGAACAGGACGTCACCCACCCCGAGCGCGATCGGCTCCCCGGCGGGCGGCACCGCCCAGCACGAACCCTGCAGCACCACATGGAATCCCGCGCCCGGCACCTTCGGATAGTGACGACCCCAGGGTGCGTGCCGGACGAACAGACCGGAGGCCGGGGTGCCGGTTCGAATGGCGGCGATAGCCTCGCTGAGGATGTCCATGCCTGGACTATATAGCTCAATGGTTGAGCGTTCAGAGCATAATCATGAGCAATCGGACCATTCAAATGCTCACACTACCCGAATAGCTTTGCTCTCATGACGAAGCAGCAGACACCGGGCGCAACCACCGCAGGCTCCACCACCATCGCCGTCTACGGCGCGACCGGTCACCCGGCGGCTACATCCTCGCCGAGCTCGCCCGACGCGGCCTGACCCCGATCCTGGTGGGCCGCAACGCAGATCGTCTGCACGCCGCCGCCGGACTGCCCGACGCCGAGATCCGCATCGCGGATCTGGACGACCATGCCGCCCTGGTCACCGCCTTCACCGGCGCGGACGTGGTGATCAGCGCGCTCTTCGCCTTCGTCGATTGCGGCGGCGCGGTACTGGCCGCCGCGATCGAGGCGGGCGCGCATTACACCGACACCTCCGGTGAGCAGCGGTTCGTGCGCCGAGCGCTGGAAGAGTTCGGCCCGCTCGCCGAAAAGGCCGGGGTGACAGTCGTTTCCGGCGTCACCGACAACAATCTCGCCGCCGATCTGCTGGCAGACCTGGTGGTACCCGAGATCGACGGCCCCGCCGATCTGGTGGTCACCCACCACAGTCACGGCGGCGGCGACGGGTCCAAGGGCAGCGCGCGAACCGTACTGGCGAATCTGGAATGGTTCCGTGACGGCGGCTGGCACTACGAGGACGGGACCCTGCGCACCGGCCCGACCACCCGGCACCGCACCCTGACCTTCCCCGGCACCGCCGCGGCCGTCCCGGTCGACAAGTCTCCGCAGTCCGCCGTCCTCACCATCCCACGGCACAGGAAGGTGTCCTACGTAGCGGGCGCGATCGCGCAGGCCTTCCACGCCAACCTGAGCGGCTTCACCGCCGAGGCCCTCGAATCCATGCCCGACACACCGGGTTCCGACCTGAGCTACGACGTGATCGTCGACGCCTACGGCCCCGGCGGCGATCAGGTCCGCGGCGTGGTCAGCGGCACCGACTCCTACCGCGATTCCGCCCTGCTGGCCGTGGAAGTCGCGACCCGGCTCGCCACCAACGCACCCCGCCCGGGCGCCCTGGCCCCCGGCGAAGCCTTCGACGCCGCCGAGTTCCTGAATTCCCTCGCACCCCACGGCATCATGTGGACCATCGGTACCGGAAATTGAGCCGTCGTGGCAGCACGGGCATCGGGGCCTCGCGCCATCTGCTCGGCCCCGGGCACCTCATGCCCCAACCCCGGAGCACAACCGGTTCGTGAACGTGCCCGCGTCGGGCTGATCCGGCCGCATCCGCCGTATACGGTGGGGGCCATGAGCGACCGTGGGCTCCCCGGCGACGACCGTCCGAAGTTGGCCGTGGAATTGGATCTGGAGCCGCATCCCGAGGGCGGGTGGTATCGGGAAACCTGGCGCGGTGGAGTGGAATTCGAGCCGGAGGGGTACGACGGGCCGCGGGCGAGTGCGACAGCCATCTATTTCCTGCTGCTGCCGGGCGAGAAATCCGCGCCGCACACGGTGACGTCGGACGAGATGTGGTTCTGGCATCGGGGCGGGCCCCTGCTGCTGAACATCGGGGGTGAGGAGATCGTCCTCGGGCCCGATGTGGAGCAGGGGCAGCGCCCCCAGGCGGTGGTCCCCGGCGGGGTTTCCCAGTCCGCCCGACCGGCGGGAGACCACTACAGCCTGGTGAGCTGCGTGGTCTCCCCCGGTTTCGATTTCGCCGACTTCCGGCTCGACTGAGCTGCTTTCGGTAGTCGAGCCCTACTGGTCGACTTCGAGAAGCCCCTCCGCCACGGCGTGATCGATGGTCTTCTCGAGATTGGGGCAGGAATCGGGCTTGCCGAAGGCGGGCCCGTTCTGCGCGAGCTTCTGGAACACGGGGCAACTGTCGGCCGGATTGCTCCGCCACTGGGTGGTGCGCTGGTTGCTGGAGTGCTTGCGCACCAGCACTTCGACGCCGCAGGTCTGACACGCGATGGGTGTCATGCCCGATTCCATGTAGTGCTCTTTGTCGAGAACCGTCTGGGCGCGCACCTGTTCACGCTGTTCCGGACGGTCCGCGAAATCCGGTGCCTTCGCCCAGCTGGTCATCAGACTTCCGCCTCCTCCGACGCGGGCTCCGAACCGGCCTGGGCCGCAGCGGCTTCCGCTTCCTTGGCTTCGCGCTTCTTGCGCAGGTTCTCCTCGACCTCGAGACCCCAGGCCTCATTGGCCTTGGTGGTGTCGATCTCGAATTCGAAGCGCTGCACCGACTTCGGGTCGATGTCGGCGACATCCACGTAGAACTGGTCGTACCAGCGGCGCAGCTGGTAGACCGGCCCGTCCTCCTCGGTCAGCAGCGGGTTGTCGATCTTGGACTTGTGCTTCCAGATCTCGACATCCTGCAGGAAGCCCTCGGACACGCCCTCGGTCATCTTGGCGGCGAACGCCTCGGCCTGCTCGTCCGGCAGCCCCTTCGGCTTCTCCAGTGAGACACCCCACTGCAGCATGAAGGAGTTCTGCGTGACCGGGTAGTGGCAGTTGATGAGGACCGTCTTGACCTCGAAGCCGCTGTAGATATTGAGCAGCGGGTTGATCATGTACGACGGCCCGAAGTACGACGCCTCGGACTCGAGCGTCACATCGATGCCCGCCTCGGCGGCCTGACCGACATCGGGGCGGCCCGTGGTCTTCAGGTACTGGGTGGCCACGTGGCCCTCGAGCACATTCTTGAAGTACGTCGGGAAGGCGTAGTGGATATAGAAGAAGTGCGCCATATCCACGACGTTGTCGATGATCTCGCGGCAGTTGGAGCCCTCGATCAGCAGCGAGTGCCAGGTCCAGTCGGTCCAGCCCTCGTTGCGGCCCTCCGACGGGGTGCCATCGGCATTGGTGAACGGGCCCTCGATGTAAGGGATGGTCACCTCGTCCGGCGGCGGGTTGCCCTCGTGGTCGTGCCACACGAACAGCTGACCGTTGCGCTCGAGGGTGATCCACGCGCGAGTGCGGGCCAGCGGGGGCACGCGGCGCGCGTAGGGAATGCCGGTGCACTTGCCGTCGCCGCCCCAGCGCCAGTCGTGGAACGGGCACGCGATCGAGTCGCCCTTGACCTCACCCATGGAGAGGTCGCCGCCGAGGTGACGGCAGTAGGAGTCCAGCACCTTGAGTTCGTTCTGGCTGTTCATGAAAACGACCAGCTTGGTACCGAATACGTTGACCGCATGCGGCTTGCCGTCACGGAAGTCCTTGGCAAGCCCCAGGCAGTGCCAACCCCGGGCGTAGCGGGTGGGCATCGAGCCCACGTCGATCTCGCGGACCTTCCCGCGGGGCCCTTGGGCGCTTGTCGCCATCGTTGATCCTCCTATGGATGTACTAGAACACGTTACAAAATTGGCTGGCGGTTGGCCAGCGATACGTCCCACTACCTGGATGGGGGCGCCCTGAGCTGCGCTTGTATTGCGTTCTCGACAGGAATAAGAACGTGTTCTACTCTCAGGGGCAAACGAAGACCGCTTCCCGTACCAGCACCAGGCAGGAGCAACTGGCGAGATGACGCAAGAAGTAGTTGAGCGGGTCGAGGCGCTGCTGCCCACCCTGCGTGAGCGCGCCCAGCAGGCCGAGGATCTGCGCCAGGTCCCGGAGGAGTCCATCAAGGAACTCGAGGCCGCCGGTTTCTTCAAGCTGCTTCAGCCCAAGCAGTGGGGCGGCTACGCGGCCGACCCGGTCGTCTTCTACGACACGGTGCGCAAGATCGCCAGCGCCTGCGGGTCGACCGGCTGGGTGGCGGGCATCATCGGCGTCCACAACTGGCACCTGGCGCTGTTCGATCAGCGGGCGCAGGAAGAGGTCTGGGGCGAGAACACCGACGTCCGGATCTCCTCGTCCTACGCGCCCATGGGCGCGGGCGTGGTGACCGAGGACGGCGAGGGCTACACCGTGAACGGTTCCTGGGCTTGGTCCTCGGGCTCGGGCCATGCGGACTGGGTGGTCGTCGGCGGGCCGGTGATCAAGAACGGCAAGCCGGTGGACTTCGGCTCGTTCCTGATCCCGCGGAGCGAATACAAGATCAACGACGTGTGGCACGTGGTCGGCCTGCGCGGCACCGGCTCCAACACCATCGTGGTCGAGAATGTCTTCGTCCCCAGGCACCGTTTCCTCAGCTTCCGTGCCATGAGCGAGCTGAAAGCGCCTGGCCTGGAGCAGAATACCGACCCAGTGTACAAGATGCCTTGGGGCACTATTCATCCCACCACCATCTCCACCCCGATCGTCGGAATGGCATACGGCGCTTACGAAGCCCACGTCGAGCACCAGGGCAAGCGCGTGCGCGCGGCCTACGCGGGTGAGAACGCCAAGGACGATCCGTTCGGCAAGGTGCGCATCGCCGAGGCGGCCAGCGACATCGACGCCGCCTGGCGGCAGCTGTCGGGCAATGTCGCCGACGAGTACGCCTACCTGCTGCGCGGCGAGGACGTGCCCTTCGACGTGCGCGCCCGCGCCCGCCGCGACCAGGTGCGCGCCACCGGCCGCGCCGTCGCCTCCATTGACAAGCTCTTCGAGGCGTCGGGTGCCACCGCGCTCGCCAACGGCACCCCGCTGCAGCGCTTCTGGCGTGACGCGCACGCCGGTCGGGTGCACGCGGCCAATGACGCCGAGCGCGCCTACGTCATGTACGGCACCCACGCGTTCGGTCTCCCGATCACCGACACGATGGTGTAACCGATGACCACCGAGTCTGATTTGCGGCCCGCCGCAGTGGGAGAAATCACCTACGAATCCACCTCGCGCTTCGCGCAGGTGCGGCCGGATCTGAAGCTGCACTATCACGAGGCGGGCGTCGGCAACGGCCCCACCATCGTGCTGCTGCACGGCGGCGGACCGGGCGCGAGCTCGTGGTCGAACTTCGCCAAGAACATTCCGGTGCTGGCCAAGGACTTTCACGTCCTGGCCGTCGACCAGCCGGGCTTCGGTCAGTCGGACAAGCCGACCGAGCACCCGCAGTACTTCGTGCACTCGGCCACGGCGCTGAAGGACCTGCTCGACGCCCTCGGCATCACCGAACGCGTGCACCTGCTGGGCAATTCGCTCGGCGGCGGCGCGGCCACCCGCTTCGCGCTGGACTACCCGGACCGCGCGGGCAAGCTGGTGCTGATGGGCCCGGGCGGGCTGTCCACCAACCTGTTCGCGCCGGACCCCACCGAGGGCGTGAAGCTGCTGTCCAAGTTCAACTTCGAACCCACGAAGGAGAACCTGGAGGCGTTCCTGCGGATCATGGTCTTCGACCAGTCGCTGATCACGCCGGAACTGGTCGAGGAGCGCTTCGCCTCGGCCGCGCAGCCGGAATCCCTGGCCGCCACCCGCGCCATGGGCAAGTCCTTCGCCGGACCGGATTTCGCCAAGGGCATGATCTGGCGCGACGCCTTCAAGTTGCGGCAGCCTGTACTCATGATCTGGGGCCGCGAAGACCGGGTGAACCCGATCGACGGCGCGCTCGTGGCACTGAAGATGGTGCCGCGCGTGCAGCTGCACGTGTTCGGTGGATGCGGCCACTGGGCGCAGTTGGAGAAGTTCGACGAATTCAACCGCCTGGCAACCGACTTCCTGCTCGGCGTCAAGGAGAAGTGAGCATGAGTATCAAGGCGCTCGGCTACATGCGCATCGAGGCCACCGACATGGCGGCCTGGCGCGAGTACGGCCTGAAGGTGCTCGGCATGATGGAGGGCGACGGGCTCAACCCCGACGCGCTCTACCTGCGCATGGACGATTTCGCGGCGCGACTGGTGATCGTGCCCGGCGAGCAGGACCGACTGCTGGTCTCGGGCTGGGAGGTCACCGATGCCCGCGGGCTGCAGCAGCTGCGGGAGACCCTCGCCAAGAACGGGATCGCGTTCACCGAGGGCACCAAGGAAGAACTCGGTGAGCGTCGTGTCGAGGGCATGATCCGCTTCCAGGATCCATCCGGGAACACCCTCGAGGCGTTCTACGGCGCGCAGTACCTCGGCCGCCGGTTCGTGAGCCCCTACGGCCACAAGTTCGTGACCGCCGAGCAGGGCCTGGGCCACGTGGTCCTCACCTGCGCCGACGACGCTGCGGCACAGGCGTTCTACCAGGACATCCTGGGCTTCCGGCTGCGCGACTCGATGCGGCTGCCGCCCCAGATCGTCGGCCGCCCCGCCGACGGCGACCCGGCCTGGCTGCGCTTCTACGGCTGCAACCCGCGCCACCACGCGCTGGCGTTCCTGCCGCTGCCGAACCCGACCGGGATCGTGCACCTCATGGTCGAGGTCGAGAACTCCGACGATGTGGGCCTGTGCCTGGATCGCGCCAACCGCAAGAAGGTCAAGATGTCGGCCACCCTCGGCCGGCACATCAACGACAAGATGCTGTCGTTCTACATGAAGACGCCGGGCGGATTCGATATCGAATTCGGCTGCGAGGGACTCGAAGTCGACGACCACTCCTGGATCGCGCGCGAGTCCACCGCGGTCAGCCTGTGGGGCCACGACTTCAGCGTCGGATTCAAGTAGAGCGAACGGACAGGGGCGGCTCATGACCACCGACGCAGAACCCGTCATCGACGGGCGGCAGTTCCGGAATGTGCTGGGGCAGTTCTGCACCGGCATCACCGTCATCACCACCTTCGACGGCGAGGGCGGGGAGCGGGCACCGATCGGCTTCGCCTGCCAGTCCTTCGCCGCCCTGTCCCTCGATCCGCCGCTGGTGCTGTTCTGCCCCACCAAGGAGTCCCGCTCCTGGGCGGCGATCCAGCGCAACGGCAGCTTCGCCGTGAACATGCTCGCCGAGGAGCAACAGCCGGTGTGCGCCCGCTTCGGCTCCCGCGAACCCGACAAGTTCGCCGGAATCGACTGGCACACCTCGGAACTGGACCTCCCGGTGCTGGACGGCGCGTTGGCCACGATCCAGTGCACTGTGGACGACGTGCTCGCCGGCGGCGATCACTACATTGTGATCGGCCGGGTTCAGGCCCTGTCGGAGTCCACCGACTCCGGCAGGCCGCTGCTCTTCTACCGGGGTCAGTACACGGCCATCGAACCGGAGAAGACGACGCCCGCGCCCTGGCGCGCGGACCTCGAACACTTCCTCACCACCACCACTTTGGATACCTGGTTGTGAGGCGGGTTCCTCCAGAACCCTGGCGATAGCGAATGACCCCTGTGAAGCTTCTCCACAGGGGTCATTCGCATATGCGGCCCTTGTTGTCCGAATACTCGCTCGTCACCTCTGGAAAGCCCGGGGTCAATACCACGGGATGATCCGGCGGCATGGACAAGTCAGGCGGCGGCGCGGGCTTGGCGGCGGTATTGCCCTGGGGCCAGGCCGTATTCGCGTTTGAACGCCTTGCCGAAGGCGAACTCCGAGCTGTAACCCGCTCTGGTGGCTACCTTTTCGATGGCCATGTCGTCCTCACGCAGCAGGCGGGCGACGGTCGTGAGCCGCCAGCGGGTCAGGTAGGCCAGCGGGGGCTCGCCCACCATCGCGTTGAACTTGCGGGCGAACGCGGCCCGGGACAGGCCCGCATGGTCCGCCAGCGACTGCACGGTCCAGGCGGCGGCCGGGTCGTCGTGCATGGCCGCCAGCGCCGGGGCGACGGCCGGATCCCGCAGGGCCGCAGCCCATCCCGCCGCTTCGGACTGCGGCTGATCCTCGACCCAGGCGCGCAGAATGTAGAGCAGCAGCGAATCGATGAGCGCGGGCACGATGCCGTGCGAACCGATGCGCGGGTTGTCCAGCTCCGCACCGAGCAGCCCGATCGCGGCGGTCAATTCCGGATGCCTGCCGTGCCGGGCTGGCAGATAGATCACCTCGGGCAGCTGCCGCAGCAGAGGATGCGGCCGCTGCCCGTCGAGATGGTAGTTCCCGCAGAGCAGGCTGGTGGCCGGGCCGTCCCCGCCGAGCTGCAACACACCCACGGGCGGGCGCTGGATGTACTGCTCGAGCCGGGGCACCTCGGGCGGGGTGTCCGGGTGGTCGGCGAGGATGTGACCCGCCCCGTCCCGGACGAACACCACATCCCCGGGACCCATGGCGATCGCCTGCGAACTGTCCTCGGTCGGATAGAACCAGCAGGTCCCGTGCAACACCACGTGACATCCCGCACCCACGGTCGACGGCAACCGCAGCGCCCACGGCGCCCTCCCATCGGTCCGCACCGAATTCGGCACGCCGGTCCGCATGGAGGCCAACGCCTCGCTCAGCACATCCATCGCCCGCTCTCCCATCACTCGACGGTCAATACAACCTTGCCGACCGTCCGGCCGGAAGCCACGATCTCGTGCGCCTTCCCCACCTCTTCCAGCGGCAGCGTCTCCGCGACGGTCGGCCGCAGCTGCCCGGCGTCGACGAGCTCCGCGATCTGCTCCAGCGCCCAATAGTCCGGCTCCACCGACACACCGGCGAACCGACGCCCGGCCTCCTTCACCGTCTGCTCCAGCTCCGAACTCGGGTGCTCGAGAATCGTCACCAGCACCCCACCGGGCTTCAACACACTCAGCGACCGAGCACCATCGGCGACAGAATCGAAGACGATATCGACATCCCGCACCACCTCGGTGAAATCCGTTGCCCGGTAATCGATCACCTCATCGGCACCGAGCCCCTTCACATACTCGTGCTTCCCCGCACTGGCCAGCGCAATCACGTACGCCCCCTTCGCCTTCGCAATCTGCACCGCCAAATGCCCAACCCCACCCGCAGCCCGGTGAATCAACACCCGATCCCCTTCCTTCACCCCGGCCTTGTCGACAAGCCCCTGCCACGCGGTCAACGCCGCCAACGGCAACGCCGCAGCCTCAACATGACTCAGCGACTTCGGCTTCCGAGCCACCTGCCGCGAGGGCGTAGCCACATACTCCGCGTAACCCGCTGCGGCCCGAGGAAAGAACGGCATCCCGAACACCTCTTCCCCGACCTCATACCGCGCGCCCGGCCCGACCGCCTCGACCACCCCCGAGATATCCCACCCCACCCCGAACGGCGGCTGCCCCAGCAACGGAAACGCCCCCGACCGCACAGCCACATCAACAGGATGGACCGCACTCGCCTTCACCCGCACGAGCACCTCCCCCGACAACAACTCAGGCTTCTCGAGCTCCACAACCTCGAGCACCTCGGGCCCACCAAAGCTCTCCTGAATGACTGCACGCATAGCCTTCATCTCCCTCTGACGCTGTCCCTCGGCTCATCGCTCAAACCGAACACCGACAACGTTATGCCCCCAGCAGAAGACTCTGAATACCCCACAGTCTCCAACTTATATCCCAAAGTCTCCCACCCGAGACGTATCCCGCGACGCACTCCCCCGCCCCTCAAAACAAGATCAGGGAGCTCTCAGCGTGGGAATCTGTCCGATTCACCGCGGTGAGAGCTCCCTGATCTTGGAGCTTGGGTGGGTCAGGAGTGGGTGAGGACCACGTCGGCGAGGATGGGGGCGTCGTCGCGTTCGACGACGGTGACGGCGATGATGAGTTCGCCGTCCTGCTGCCAGATTCGGGAGCGGAGGGTTTCACCCGGGTACATGACACCGGCGAAGCGGGCGCGGAAACCCTTGACTCGGGACACATCCGAGGACAACACCGTATCCGTCGCGGTCTTCAGGACCAGGCCGTAGGTGCACAGGCCGTGCAGGATCGGGTTCGGGAAGCCTGCGTTGCGGGCGAATTCGGGGTCCGAGTGCAGGGGGTTGCGGTCGCCACACATGCGGTAGAGCAGGGCCTGCTGGGGCAGGGTGGGGGTGAGGACCTCGAAATCCGGTGCGCGGTCCGGCAATTCGGTCTTGGTGCTGGGGCCGCGGTCGCCGCCGAAGCCGCCCTCGCCCTTGGCGAAGATGGAGGAGCGGGCGGTCCACAGGACTTCGCCGTCGGAGCCGACGGCGGTGTCCTCGCGCCAGATGACGGCGTTGGAACCCTTGTCCCAGATCTCGCTGATGCGACCGGAGACGCTGCCCTTGCCGGAAGCCGGGATCGGCCGGTGCACGATGATCTCCTGGCTGCCGTGCACGACCTTCGCCAGGTCGATGTCGATGCCGTCGAACTTCACCTTCGGCGGCTCGGTCTCGTGGAAGGACGGCGCGACGGTCGCGAAGGACGGCAGCACGGCGGGGTCGCGGTCGTCGACGTAGCGCAGTTCGGCCGGGTCGGTCCAGCGGTTACCCGCGCCGAGCGCCAAGTTGTAGGTCTGCACATCGCCGGCGGACCAGCTGAATTCGCGCGCGGGGATCTTCGCGCCGAGCGCGACATTCAAATCGATGGGCATGAAGGGTTCTCCTCGTCACTCGCATCCGATGCTCCGGCGCGGCTCGCCTCCCCGCAAGCCGCCGCCCCGCTGACCGGGTTGCGGAAGGTCTGGGTTCCCGGACCCGCCACCGGGAAAGAGCGTTCCGCGGTGACGAATCCGGGCTTTTCAGTTGTGTTTCCCGCGCCTCGCCGGGATAGAGCGGTACAGCGGGGCATGCGGGTGGGTTGGGCGCGGACTCGACGTGACCCGACTCGCGCCCAACCCGATCCTGAACCGGGTTGGGACGGTTCAGGACGCCTTTTCCGCCGAAACCGGCGCGCTGTTCTTCTTCTTGGCGGCGGCATCGAGCGCGGCCAGATATCCGAAGGTGATCGCGGGTCCGATGGTCGCGCCGGGCCCGGCGTAGGTGTGGCCCATGACCGGCGAGGAGGTATTGCCCGCCGCGTACAGCCCCTCGATGACGGTCCCGTCCTCGCGCAGCACGCGCGCGTCGTTGTCGGTGACCAGACCACCCTTGGTGCCCAGGTCGCCCGGCACCATCTTCACCGCGTAGAACGGCCCGACCTCGAGCTTGTTCAGGCACGGGTTCGGCTTGATGGTCTGGTCGCCGTAGTAGCGGTCGTAGGCGGAGTCACCGCGGTTGTAGTCGAGGTCCTTGCCGGTCGCGGCGAACCCGTTGAACCGCTCGATGGTGGCGGCCAGCTGGTCCGCGGGCACCCCGATCTTCTCCGCCAATTCGGCCACCGTCGGCGCGACGACGATCAGGTCGTTTTCCATCCAGCGGGACGGAATCCGCTGGCCAGGCTGCAATCCGGCGAAGATGTAGCGGGACCGGTAGCGCTGATCGAACACCAGCCAGCACGGCACGTTCTCGCCCGGACCCTCACCCTGCCCGTATTCGCCGCCGTACATGGTGTGCACTGCCTCGACGTAAGGAGCGGACTCATTACCGAATCGCCGCCCCTGCGTATTGATCATGATGGAGCCGGGCAGATTCCGCTCGGCGAGGCAGAACCAGGGCTTGCCCTCGCCGCGGAAGGTGGTCGGCCCCCACCAGGCGTCGTCCATGAACGAGATGTCCGCGCCCGCGTCGATGCCCGCCCGGATGCCGTCGCCGGTATTGGCGGCCGCACCGGTGGTCCACTCGGTGGTGATGGGCTCACGCTGGTACTTGTGCCGCATATCGGCGTTGTGCTCGAACCCGCCGCTGGCCAGGATGACACCGAACTTGGCGTTGAACCGGACGGTCTCGCCGTTCTGCTCGGCGTCCACACCGGTGACCACGCCGTTCTCGATCACCAGTCCGGTGAGCGGAGTGTTCAGCAGCACCGGCACATTCGCGTCCAGCAAGCCCTTGCGCAGGCCCGCGATAATGGCCTGGCCCATGCCGACCAGCGCCTTGCCGGTGACCTTGCCCCACGCCCAGCGGGTGCCGACGCGCAGCACGCGCGCGATGCCGACCGGGTGGCGGCGGATCAGGTTGAGCTTCTTGTAGTCCGCCTGCATGACGACCACGTTCAGCGGAGCCTTGCTGTAGGCGGGCTCCAGGTTGAAGCGCTCGTCACCGAGGACCTTGAGATTGAACGGCTTGGGCTCGCAGCTGCGTCCATCCGCCTTGCCGCCCGGTGCTTCGGGGTAGTAGTCCGAGTAGCCGGGCACCCAGCACATCTTCAGCGCGGAGTGGTCGAGCATGTAGTCGAAGGCTTCCGCCCCGCGATCGAGGTAGGTGTCGATCTTCTCCTTCGGCACCACGTCGCCGATGATGCTGTACAGGTAGGTCCGCGCCTCGTCGAGGTCGTCGCCCTTGCCCGCGGCCTTGAGCACCTTGTTTCCCGGAATCCAGACGCCACCGCCCGAGCGCGCGGTAGAACCGCCGTAATGAGCGGCCTTTTCGATGAGCACCGTGCGCAGACCGTGGTGCGCAGCGGTGATGGCGGCGGACATACCGGCGGCACCGCTGCCGACCACCACCACGTCGTAATCCCGATCAGTCATGTAGAACACGTTATAGAATCAATCCTGGTTTGGTCTATGTTGGTCTGGCAGATGGGACTGCTGAAGCGATGTTCTTCACAAAAACTCGTTTCAATTTCTAGTCTCGTTACCGGAAGGCCACCGGCCGGTACCCCCGATGGAAGGAACACAGCGTGCTGACCGACGCGCTACGCAAGGAACTGGCCGAGGAGCTCGCGGCGGCGGAGCGGACTCGGGTGCCCATCGATCCGCTGGCCGTGCGGTACCCCGAGATCGACGTGGTCGACGCCTACGAGATCCAGCTCATCAATATGCGGCAGCGCTTCGACGGCGGTGCCAAGGTGGTCGGCCACAAGGTGGGCCTGTCCTCCAAGGCCATGCAGCAGATGATGGGCGTGGACGAGCCCGACTACGGGCACCTGCTCGCGGAAATGGAAGTGTTCGAAGACGTTCCGGTCGACACGTCCAAGTACCTGTACCCGCGTGTGGAGGTCGAGGTCGGCTTCATCCTGGGAGCGGACCTGCCAGGCGAGGACTGCACCGAGGAGGACGTGCGCAAGGCCACCGTCGCGTACGCGCCCTCCATCGAGCTCATCGACACCCGCATCAAGGACTGGAAGATCGCGCTCTGCGACACCATCGCCGACAACGCGTCCTCGGCCGGTTACGTGCTCGGCAAGCAGCGCGTCTCGCCGGATCAGCTGGATATCAAGGCAATTGACGCCGTGCTGACCCGCAATGGCGAGGTCATCGCCGAGGGCCGCTCGGACGCCGTGCTGGGCGACCCCACCATCGCGGTGGCGTGGCTGGCGCGCAAGGTCGCCTCGTTCGGCGTGCGGCTCAAGGCGGGCGACATCGTGCTGCCCGGCTCCTGCACCCGCGCCATCGACGCCCGCCCGGGCGACGAGTTCATCGCCGAGTTCGCCGGACTCGGTTCCGTCCATCTGAATTTCGCCTAGACCTGATCGAAACGAGTAGGAGAACCCAGTGACTGCAAGCAAAGTCACCGCCGCGATCGTCGGGTCCGGCAATATCAGCACCGATCTGCTGTACAAGCTGCTGCGTTCGGACAAGATCGAGCCGCGCTGGATGATCGGCATCGACCCGGACTCCGAGGGCCTCAAGCGCGCCCGCGGCCTGGGCCTCGAGACCTCCGCCGAGGGCGCGGACTGGCTGCTGGCGCTGCCGGAGAAGCCGGACCTGCTGTTCGAGGCGACCTCCGCGTACGTGCACCGGGCCTACGCGCCCAAGTACGCCGAGGCGGGCATTCGCGCCATCGACCTCACCCCCGCCGCCGTCGGCCCGGCCGTGATCCCGCCGGTCAACCTCGACTCGCTGCGCGACGAGATGAACGTCAACATGATCACCTGCGGTGGCCAGGCGACGATTCCCATGGTGCACGCGGTGTCTCGCGTCGTGCCCGTCGAGTACGCCGAGATCGTGGCGTCGGTGTCCTCCGTGTCCGCCGGTCCCGGTACCCGCGCGAACATCGACGAGTTCACCAAGACCACCTCCGCGGGCGTGGAGACCATCGGTGGCGCCAAGCGCGGCAAGGCGATCATCATCCTGAACCCGGCCGAGCCGCCGATGATCATGCGCGACACCATCTTCTGCGCCATCCCCGAAGACGCCGACCGCGACGCGATCACCGAGTCGGTGCATCGCATGGAGAAGGCCATCCAGCAGTACGTGCCCGGCTACCGGTTGCTCAACGAGCCGCAGTTCGACGAGCCGTCGCTGGTTTCCGGTGGCATGGCGAAGGTTTCGATCTTCGTCGAGGTCGAGGGCGCGGGCGACTTCCTGCCGCCGTACTCGGGCAATCTCGACATCATGACCGCGGCCGCCACCCAGGTGGGCAATGTGCTGGCCGACCAGATCATCTCGGCTCGGGTGTAAGGAGAACCGCCAATGAGCAATCCCAATGTCCCCAAGCCGTTCTCGGCCGACCTCGACGTCCGGGTCACCGACACCAGCCTGCGCGACGGCTCGCACCACAAGCGCCACCAGTTCACCGTGCAGGAGGTGCGTGACATCGTCGGCGCGCTCGACGCCGCCGGTGTCCCGGTCCTCGAGGTCACCCACGGTGACGGCCTGGGCGGCTCCTCGTTCAACTACGGTTTCTCGAAAACCCCCGAGCAGGAACTGATCAAGGCCGCCGCGGAGACCGCCAAGCAGGCCAAGATCGCCTTCCTCATGCTGCCGGGTGTCGGCGTCAAGGAAGACATCAAGATCTCGCAGGACAACGGTGCGAGCATCTGCCGCATCGCCACCCACTGCACCGAGGCCGACGTCTCCATCCAGCACTTCAATATGGCCCGCGACCTCGGCCTCGAGACCGTCGGCTTCCTGATGATGGCGCACTCCACCACACCGGAGAACCTCGCCAAGCAGGCCCGCATCATGGCCGACGCCGGCTGCCAGTGCGTGTACGTCGTCGACTCGGCGGGCGCCCTTGTGCTGGACCAGGTCACGGATCGCGTCTCCGCCCTGGTCGCCGAACTCGGCAACGACGCCCAGGTCGGCTTCCACGGCCACGAGAACCTCGGCCTCGCCGTCGCCAACTCCGTCTACGCGGTGCGCGCCGGTGCCACCCAGATCGACGGCAGCGCACGCCGTTTCGGCGCGGGCGCGGGCAACCTCCCCGTCGAGGCTTTCATCGGCGTCTGCGACAAGCTCGGCATCAAGACCGGCGTCGACTTCTTCGCCGTCACGGACGCCGCCGAAGACGTTGTCCGCCCGGCCATGCCGAGCGAATGCCTCCTCGACCGCCAGGCGTTGATGATGGGCTACGCCGGCGTCTACTCCTCCTTCCTCCGCCACGCCGAACGCCAGGCCGAACGCTACGGCGTCTCCGCCGCCGAAATGCTCGTCCGCGCAGGCAAGCGCAAACTCGTCGGCGGCCAGGAAGACCAACTCATCGACATCGCCCTGGAACTCCAGCGCGAAAAGGAAAAGGCCACCGCCAACGCCTGACCCCGCATCCCTCCTGGGCCGCAACCACTTCCGGTTGCGGCCCAGTGGTATTTCAAGATCAGGGAGCTGTCACGGAGGGATATCGGACAAATCTCCGCAGTGAGAACTCCCTGATCTTGATCTGCGGGAGGGTGTCGGTGGGGTGGGGGAATATGGGGGCATGGGGGAATTGAGTGGGCCTTTTGTGGGGTCTTGGGCGGTGGCGGCGGGGCTGGTGACGGTGTGGGGGCTGCGGGGTGGGGGTTATCGGCGGGTGATGACCGATGTGTATGTGCCGCGGGGGGTTTTGCTTGGGCCGCGGGAGAGGGCGGTGGCGGTGGGGTGCTGGGCGAAGAAGCGGGGGGTGCTCGTTGGGGTGTCTGCTATGGCGATGTTCGGGAGTCGGTATGTGGACGAGGGGCTTCCGGCCGAGATCGCGTTGCGGAGTTCGCGGCATGCGCCCGAGGGGGTGCGGGTGGTGCGGGATCGGATCGCGGAGGACGAGTGGTGCGAGATCGACGGATTTCGGGTGACGACGCCGGTTCGCACCGCGTACGACATCGCACGGCGGTATCCCCGCGACGTAGCGGTACCCCTCCTCGATTCTCATTGCGGCACAACGGGAATTCGACCCGAACAGGTTCTGGACCTCGCGACCGCAGCCAGCCACAGCAGGGATCGTGGCGTGTCGCACGTCCACGCAGCGCTCTCCCTCGTGGACCCGGGCTCCGAATCACCCCAGGAGTCCCGAACCCGCCTGCTGCTGATCGACAACGGATTTCCGAGCCCGCAAACCCAGATCGTGGTGCGGGACGGTCGCGGCAACTTCGTCGCCCGCCTCGACATGGGCTGGAGCGAATGGCAAATCGCCCTCGAATACGACGGCGCTCAACACTGGACCGACCCGAAACAGCGCTCCCGAGACATAGACCGCCTCGCAGCCCTCGAATCCCTCGGCTGGATCATCATCCGCCTGACCGCCGCCCACCTCCGCAACCCCCACCTCATCCTCACCCGCCTCCGAGCCGCCATTGCCACCCGAGCCATCCGGTGACACCAAGATCAGGGAGCTCTCACCGCGGTGAATCGGACAGATTTCCGCAATGAGAGCTCCCTGATCTCGTTCAGCATGCGGCGCGAAGGGGGGAGGCGGAGTAGCACGTGGCGGCTATGAGGTCTTCGCGGGTGAGGGTGGGGCAGTCGGTGAGGAGTTCGGTGGGGGTGATGCCGCTGCGGCGGAGGGCGACTATGAGGGCTACGGGGTAGTGGGTGCCCGCGATGATGGGTTCGCCTCGGCAGATGCGGGGGTCGATGGTGATGCGGTGGAGGAAGGCCATGAACGGCAAGCGTAGGGATCGGATGTAATCGAACTCTGAGGTAGCTGTGACCCGGGGCTGTGGGATGTGGGACCGGTCGGTCGGACGGGATATGGCAGAGTCGGGCGCATGGACCAGGTGGTTATGTACGGGGCCGATTGGTGCGGGGACTGCCGGCGGGCGAAGGCGTGGTTCCGGGAGAACGGGGTGGCGTTCGCCGAGATCGATGTGGAACAGGATGAAGCCGCGCGGGAGCGGGCCGTCGAGATCGCGGGCGGGCGGAAGAACATTCCGGTGATCGTGACGCCGGACGGGACCGTGCTGATCGAGCCGACCAATGCCGAGCTCGCCGCCGCGCTCGCGAACTGATCTCACACCCGGACCGAGACGCGCCCCCGGTTCTCGCGGGCGAACTGACCCGGGGATTGGCCCTTCCAGCTGCGGAAAGCCGAGGTGAAGGCGGAGACGCTGGCGTAACCCAGGCGAATCGCGGCCTGTTCCACCGTCATTCCGGCCACCAGGAGTTCCTCCGCGAGCAGACCCACTGTCTCCGTGGAGAGTTCCCGGAAGGTGGTGCCCTCGTCGGCGAGGCGGCGGCGCAGCGTGCGGACGCTGACGTCCAGTTCGGCCGCTATGCGCGATTGGTCGGCTATGCCGCCCCTCGAGATGAGGAGCTGGCGGACCCGGCCGCTGATGCCCAGGCGGCGCTTGCGGCGCTGCATGAGTTCGGCGCACTGCTGCTCGTAGAAGCGGGCGGTGGCCGAATTCGCCTGGGGCAGTTGCAGATGCTGGATGCTGGAGGGTCCGGTGACGACCGAGCGGGGCGAATTGAAGACGACCTCCTCGACGCCGAGCATGGCGCCGAACATCTCGTAGACCGGATGCGGCGAGAAAGCGACGGCGACGCGGGTGATGGGCGGGCGCATGGGCATGACGTCCTGCTGAATGGTCCAGATGGCGGCCACATCCCGCTCCACCGCGAAGCGCCGGACCTCGGGCGGCACGCCGGTGTCGTCGCGCACGATGGAGACCTCCTCACCATTGATGACGAGGTGGTGCTTGGCCACGGTGAAGGACAGATCGGCGTAGCGCAGCGCCAGATCCACGGCGTCGCGCACGGTCTGACAGCTCATGCGGGCGAAGCCGAGGACACCGAGACTCGGTGGGTGACAGAGTAATCCGGCCATAAGCCCCATTCCGGGCTCGTCGCCGACGCCGGCCACGACATTGCGCATCAGGGACAGCTCCTGCGCCAGGGTGATCTCGGCGGTCGAGTCCATCAGATCGCGCTCGCGAATTCCGGTGTGGCGCAGCAGATCCGGCGTCGCGAGCCCGCGTGCCACCGCGAACTCGACGAGAAGCGCCGCGCTGGTGATGGAGCGCAGCTGAGCCTGACCGTCCGTCACATCGAAATGGTCGCAAACTTTCAGCGTGCCAGGGGGCGGAACGAGCGGGGAAGTTGCTGAAAGCGGCCGAAATTCGATTGTTTCTGACCCAGGAGGCACTGGAGGCGTAACGTCTTCAGACATACGGTGAATATCTAGCTAACCAACTGAATACCTAGCTGACTACAACCGATAGACATGGAGAAGGTGAACCAATGGCCGCCTGGCAAGTGTTCACGGCCACCCTCGCAACGCTCGTGATCATGGCGATCGCAATCATGAGCCTGCACCACCCACACCAGGATCCGAACCGGCTCTCGGTAGATCGGATCCGAGATCGAATCAACAGCGAGCACAACGCATTAGCGTTGGCGACCACCGACCCCTCGTCGTGGTCGCACCTCGCCCCGGACCACCCGCTGGGTGTCCAGGAAGCCCACCGCACCATGCAGCAGCACCGCCGCTGCCCGGTTGCGGAATGCGCGCGCAAAGCCGCGGCATTCCGGGCGCTCATCGACGCGGGCCGCATCAAGCCGACCCGCATGCCACCCGCCCTGCAATAGTGGCCACGCCGTCCCACCGGCTACCGAACGGGCAGTTCAGAGCCCCGACAGGTAGCCGGGCGGGACGGCGGCCGCCAACCAGACCCCGTTGGCGCTGACCCGGAAAACGTGCCCGTCGCGGTTCATGGCCGCGGCATCCACGGTCAGCACCACGGGCTTGCCACGCCGGGCCCCTACCTTCAGCGCGGTATCCAGATCCGCCGAAAGATGGACGTCGTGGCGGCGCATGGGCTTCAGGCCTTCGGACCAGATTCCGGCCAGGGCCGCGGCAACGGTGCCGTGGTAGAGCAGATCGGGCGGCGTGCTCGCCCGATATTCCAAGTCAACGTCGACACTGTGTCCCTGACTCGCGCGAATCCGAGTCCCCGTCGCATCGAATTCGAAGCGGCGCTTGTTGTTCCGCGCCACCACCTCGTCGAGCTCGGACCGGGTGAGTGTGCGTCCGTGACTGCCCAGCGCCGCGAGCAGCCCCGAAACCTCCACCCACCCGGCCGAGTCCAGCGTGAGGCCGATCTCGCCGGGCGCGTGGCGCAGATGCCTCGACAATCGCTTCGAGGTCTTGACCATGTTCTTTTCATCCATGCGTTGCACGGTCGTCCACCAGAACGCGAACAAGCAAGGCATATAACAGGATCACGGTGAAGGGCGCGAGGATCGGAATCCAGGTCAGGCCGGCGGGCAGCACGGTGGCCGCCCCGGCCGCGGCGGTGAAGACCAGCGCGCCCGCCACCGACGGCACGGTGGTCGGCACGACCCCGACCGGGGCCGACACCGTGGCCGTATTCAGCAGATAGGTGGTCGCCACCAGCCCGATGCCGCCTGCCACCAACGCCCCGGTCCCGATCCAGGCCAGCGCCGCCATGGCCGACAGCACCGCGAGCACCGCGCTCACCCGCCATCGCCAACCGGCCACGGCGAAGACCGCCACCGGAATCACGGCCCACGGCAGCACGATCGCGACCGCGGCCGCGAGCAGCAGGCCGGAGAGCACGGCCAGGAACTTGGTCATCGGCGGACCCTCGCGGTGCGGCGGTGTTCGGGCAGCAGGCGCATGACCTGGTCGAGGCGGGCATCCGCGGGCCAGGACACGATATCGACGCCGACGGTGCCCATATCGCGGTACATGGAACTGCGCTCCAGCTGCCACATGCGAGCCAGGGTGGGGTCCAGGTCCGGGCCGAACGGGGTGCCGCGCAGCACGTCGACCACGACCACGACGTGCCCGCGCTTGCGCAGATCGATGAGGGCCAGGGCGAATTGGGTGTCTAGCAGCGTGGAGAAGGCCACGACCACCGCGCCGATCGGCACCGCGGCGTGCGGCGCGAGGGTGCCCTGGGTGAGGATGTGCTCGTCGCCCACGTCCAGGACGGCGTCCACGATGCGGTAGAACTGGCGGCGGCCGATATCGGGCCGCAGCCAGCGCGGGCTGCGGCCCAGGCAGACGACGGCGGTGCGGTCCCCGGCCTGGAGCGCCGACTGGGCGACCTGGGCCGCGCCGCGCACGGACAGCTCCAGCGAGTCCGACGCGGGACCCGGGGCCTGTAGCGAAGTATCCAGCAGCACAACGACATCCGCGGCCCGGTTGGTGAACCGCTCGGTCACGAACAGCTGCCCGCGCCGCGCGCTCACCGGCCAGTTCACCGTGCGCAGCTGATCCCCGGGCGTGTAGGCGCGGATATCGGCGTACTCCACGCCGGGCCCGTGCCGCCGGGTCAGGTGGGTGCCGATGCGTTCGGGAAGCTCGGTGCGCGGCAACCGCATTCGCTGCGGGTCGGTGATGGGATAGACGTACACCTCACCCGCGGGCAGCCGCACCGACGCCACCGCCAGCCCGGCCGGACTCAGCGCACTCACCCGCATCGGCACCGGATAGCGCCCCCAGCGCGGCGCCGACAGCGCCAGCCGCAGCCCCGCGGGCGCGGCCCCGGAGTCCACCGTCTCCTCGACATGAACCTCCATGTCGTGCAACGGTTCCGGATGCAGCCGCAACAGCGCGTGCCCGCTCTCGACGAACGCGGCCGCGGTCAGCACCACTTCTTCGGTCTCGAAACACCGCAGCACCCCGGCCCCGTCGACCTGGATGCGGGTCCGCGACTGCTGTAGCGGCGCGGTGGCCAGCACCCCGAGCATGGGCGCGGCGAAAACCACCAGCTGCCACTTCCCCAGCACCACCGCCAGCACCAGCGCGGGTGCGGACACCGCGGCGAGCATGAACACCAATGGCGCGGGCCGCCAGCGCAACTCGGCCTCAACCGCCGTAGTCGTATCGCGATGCTTCACGTCGGCCCGCCCGTCATCAGGGCGTGCTCAGCGACTGCCCCGCCCGTCATCCCGGCGCGGTGGCCGGGATCTCCCTTGGCACAGTGGATTCCGGCCGAAAGCATGCCGGAATGACGAGGAGGGTCTGCCGCGCAGGTGGAGCTGTGACTCATGTGCGGCTCACGCGGGCGTGCTGGCGCGGGGGACCGGGAGGCGGCGCAGCAGTTCGGAGATGACGTCCTCGCCGCGGATGCGGCGGACCCACATTTCGGGGCGCAGGGTGATGCGATGGGCGATGGCCGGGATGGCGAGGGCCTTGACGTCCTCGGGGACCACGTAGTCGCGGCCGTTCAACAGGGCTCGGGCGCGGGCCATCTGGACCAGGTCGAGTTCGGCGCGGGGGCTGGCGCCGACCTCCACCTGGGGATGGCTGCGGGTGGCGGCGGCCAGGGAGACGACGTAGCCGACCACGTCGGGGTGGACGGTCACGTATTCGACGGACTGCCGCATTTCCATTAGGCCGTCGGCGTCCACGACCTGGGCGATCTGGGCCGGTTGCGAGCCGCGTTCGAGGCGGCGGCGGATCATGTTCATCTCGTCGGACTCCGACAGGTACCCCAGCCGCAGCTGCATGGCGAAGCGGTCGAGCTGGGCCTCGGGCAGCGGGTAGGTGCCCTCGTACTCGATCGGGTTGTCGGTGGCGAAGACGATGAAAGGCTGTGGCAGCGGGAAGGTTTCACCATCGATGGAGACCTGCCCCTCGGCCATGGCCTCCAGCAGGGCGGCCTGGGTCTTGGGCGGGGTGCGGTTCACCTCGTCGGCCAGCAGCATATTGGTGAACACCGGGCCGCGCCGGAAACTGAAACGGCCCGAATGCATGTCGTAGATGGTGGAGCCGATCAGGTCGGCGGGCAGCAGGTCCGGGGTGAACTGCACGCGGGTGAAGTTCAGCCCCAGCGCCGACGCGAAGGAGCGCGCGATGAGCGTCTTGCCCAGTCCGGGCAGGTCCTCGATGAGGATGTGGCCGCCGGAAAGCACCGCGATCATGATCAGCTGCAGTTCGTCCCGCTTGCCGACCACGACCCGGGCCACTTCACGCAGCACCGCATCGGTGCGCTTGATGGTCACGTCCATCGGTGATGTCATCGCATGTCTCGCATCTCATCTCACATGTTCGGTAGCGGGCTCACATGTTCTGCAAGCAGCGCAGGATCTCGTCGAGCGCGGCGCGCCCGGGTGCGCTGTTGGCCTGGTCGCGCAGCGCCGAATTGGCCGGATCCACCCAGCGCCACAGGTCGGGGCCGAATTGCAGTTGTCCCGCCACCTCCAGTGCGCGCCGGTTCTTGGCCATCCGGTGCCCGCTGGTCAGCTCGAATTCCTTGGCCAGCAAGGGGCGCAGGTGCCGATCCCAGTCGGCGCGCGAGCCCTCGGATCGGTCGGCGAGCATCTGGGCCCGTGCCTGCCAGCGGCGCAGCATGTCGACGGGGCCGTTGTCGATGTCGTTGTCGTCGGGTTCGGGGGGCGCCAGTCGCCGGGACCGTTCCAGCAGCGACCACACCAGCAGTCCCAGCGCCCCGGCCACCGGAATCCCGGTGACCGCCAGCAGCGTCTCGCGTTGATTGCCGAAGGCCAGCGCCTCGAACAGCCCGACCAGCGCCAGCGCGCCCACCACGATCGCGATCCGGTTCATGCGGCCTGCCCTTGCAGATCAGCCAAAACGATACGCAGCAGCTGCTCGGCCCGCATCCGCTGCCACTCCAGCATGGAGTGCGGACTGAACCGGGCCTCCTCGAACAGCGCCACCAGTTCCCGCGCCGAGGCGTCGTGCAGAAAGCCCCGATCGAAGGCGCGCGCCAGCACCTCGGAGGGGGTGTCCGAGGCCAGCGGCGCGACCTCGCGGGCCGTCGCCAGGCCGCGTTCCATGGCGACATAGCAGGCGATGATGGCCGTGCGCGGATCCTGACCCGGCGCGATCATGGCCGCCAGACCCATCTCCGCCACCTTGGCCAGCGACACCGCCTCGCCGGGCACGGCCTTGGGCAGCGGGGTGCGCGCCAGCGAGGGCGCACGGCCCGAACCCACCGCCACCACGATCAATCCGGTCATGGCCACGAAGACCAGGACACCCGCGCCGATGCCGACCAGCAGCAGCGCGGTGCCGGTCAGTGGCGGTGCGGACACCGTATCCGGAGCCGTGGCAACGGTTTCCGGGGTCAGTGTGCTGCCCGTGGGCCCGGCGGCCGGCTGCTGCCCGACCTCGCTCTGCCGCTCCGGCGTCACCAGATACACCGAGATCACCGCGGTGACGATCAGTGCGATGCCCGCGATGCCGATCAGCACCAGCAGCCCGATGCGCCGCAATCCCAGCCTGCTCGAGGCGTTCTCGCGGTCGGGTTCGGGCATGGCCAACGGCAGCCGATGCTGGCTGTTCACCACCCCGGCCACCAGGATCACCATCGATACCAGCAGCAGCACGGGCATCAGGGCCAGCGAAACGGCGGACGAGGGATGCGGGGTGGCGGGGCCTCCGGTTCCCGGAATGTAGCCGCGCAGTGCGACGACAGCCAGCATCACGAGCGCGATCAAGCCGATCGCGCGCGCTGCCACCGTCCCCACCCCAGTCACGAACACTCCTAACGGGCGCAGTCGGCGTAGCCGTCCTTTGACCAGCGCATGGCCGGAGCGAATGCGGAGGTACGCCTAACCAGAGTCCAGCAGAAAACAGGCACATAGTTACATGCCAAGCGGTTCGTCAGGACCAAAATCGTGAACCTGGAATCACATACACGAACCACATGAATCCGCAACCTGCACTGTCGTAAAAGAAACTCGGGCCGGGGTGGCACCCCGACCCGAGCATCCGGTCGAACGAATTCAGGCTGACTCGGAGGGCGTCAGACCGTCTCCAAGGGGGTCAGGCCGTCCGGCGCACCCGGGCACGCAGTCGGGTCAACGGGGACGGCGTCTCCAGCCGCGCGGACGGCGCGGCGTACGGGGTGATGACCGGGGTCACCGTCGCGATCCGCGCGGGCGCGGTGCGCGTTTCCGTGCGCTCCACGAGCCGTCCCAAGGCCCGGAAGTCCCAGCCCGCGGCCAGCCACGGCTCCGGATCCAGCGTGTTGCGCGCATCGATGATGACCCGTCCGCGGGCCACCTTCCGCAGAAAAACCGGGTCCAGCTCCCGGAATTCGCGCCACTCGGTCAGGTGCAGCACCACATCGACCTCGTGCAGCGCGGCGGTCGCGGTGGCGGCGAAAACCAGCTGGGGCGCCACCGCGCGCGCCGGAACCGTTGCGGCGGGGTCGAATACGGTCACGTCCACCCCGGCCGCGTGCAGCCGGGCGGCCACATCCAGCGCCGGTGAATCCCGCACGTCGTCGGAGAGCGGCTTGAAGGCCGCGCCCAGCACCCCGACCCGGCCCGAGGGCCGCCGTCCGCCGCCGAGCAGTTCCAGGGTCTCCGCGACCACGCGTTCGCGCCGACGCAGGTTGACGGCGTCGATGTCGCGCAGGCACTCCACCGTCTCCCCGGCCCCGAGCTCGGTGGCGCGAGCGATCAAGGCGCGCACGTCCTTCGGCAGGCAGCCGCCGCCGTAACCCAGGCCCGCGCCGAGGAACTTGCGGCCGATCCGGTCGTCGTGGCCCAGCGCGTCGGCCAGCAGCGTGACATCCGCGCCGGTGCGGTCGCACAGTTCGGCCATGGCGTTGATGAACGAGATCTTGGTCGCCAGAAAGGCATTCGCCGACACCTTGATCAGCTCGGCGGTCGGCATATTGGTGATCACCACCGGTGCGCCCGCCGCGATCGGCGTGGCGTACACCTGGCGCAGCGCCCATTCCGCGTCCGGCGTGGTCACGCCGAAGACCAGGCGATTCGGGTTCAGCGTGTCGAATACCGCGTGGCCCTCGCGCAGGACCTCCGGGTTCCAGGCCAGATCGACCGAAATCCCTTCCGGCGCCAGCTCGGCGATGCGCGCGGTGAGCGCCTCCGCGGTGCCCACCGGCACCGTGGACTTGCCGACGATCAGGCAGTTGCGGGTCAGATGCGGGACCAGGCCGTCCAGCGCGGAGTACAGCTGCGACAGATCGGCCGCCCCGTTCACCCCCGGAGGCGTTCCTACACAGAGGAAATGCACATCGGCGAACTCGGCGGCCTCGATCAGCGAGGTGCCGAAGCGCAGCCGCCCGCCCGCGACGTGCCCGGCCAGCAGCTCCGGCAGTCCGGGCTCGTGGAAGGGCACCTGCCCGGCGGACAGCGCCGCCGCCTTGGCCGGATTGTTGTCCACCCCGAGCACTTCGAAGCCGAGTTCGGCCATGCCCGCGGCATGGGTGGCACCCAGGTATCCGGTGCCGATGACGGAGATGCGGAGCATCAGGATGCCTCCTTGGTGGCCGGGACCTCGCCCGGCGATGAATCCGATGGCAGGCGTTCCGCGATAACCTCGCGGTAGTGACGGACGAGCAGGTCGTGGACCGCAGCCCAGGACCGGTCGCGCACGCTGCGCACGGCGGTGGCGGCGGTCTGCTCGCGCAGCGCCGGATCCTCGATCAAGCGGCGCACCAGCGCGGTCATGGCCTCGGCGTCGCCGGGCGGGTACAGGAACCCGGCACCCGGCGTGATCACGTCGATCGGCCCGCCCGACCTGGGCGCGACCACGGGCACCCCGGAGGCGAGCGCCTCCTGCGCGGCCTGGCAATAGGTTTCGTGGCGGCCGGTGTGCACGAAGACGTCCAGTGAGGCGTAGGCCGCGGCCAGCTCGTCACCGTGCAGCACGCCCAGGAACTCCGCCTCCGGCAACAGCTTTCGCAGCCGCTTCTCCTCGGGCCCGCCGCCCACGATGATCAGCTTCACGCCCGGCAGCGGCCGCAGGTGCGCGAGCAGCTCGAGCTCCTTCTCCGGCGCGAGCCGGCCGATATAGCCGATCAGTGTCTCGCCGTTGGGGGCCAAGCGCTTCCGCAGTTCCGCCGACCGCCGGAAGGGGCCGAACTGCTGCAGGTCGACGCCGCGTGGCCAGCGGCCCAGCCCCGGAATCCCCATCAGCTCCAGCTGGCGCAGGCTGGCGGTGGAGGGTGCGAGGGTGCGGTCCACGCGCAGGTGGATGCGGCGGGTCAGCGCGGTCATGGCGCGCACGCCGCCCGGCAGGTCGTAGCGCAGCGCGAAACCCACCAGATCGGTCTGATAGATGGCGATGGTCGGCACCCCGAGTTCGCCCGCCACCTTGGCCGCCTGATAGCCCAGCGTCGCCGGGGAGGCGATGTGCACGACATCGGGCCGGAATTCGCGCATGATCTTGCGCAGCCGGCGGCGGGTCTCGAGGCCGATCCGGAAGTCCCGGTAGAACGGCAGGCGCGCACCGCGCACCACGTGCACGCGGAAGCCCGCGTATTTATCGGGCCCGGTCGGCGCGACCAGCGTGGCCTCGTGACCCTTGGCGGCCAGGTGGTCCAGCACCCGGCGTACGGAGTTGGTGACGCCGTTGACCTGGGGAAGAAAGGACTCGGCGACGACCAGTACCCGCAGCCGGGCGCTGTTTCTGAGGTGAGGGCTACTCGGTATGCTCGGGTTCCGCGGCGCGGAATCCCTTGCCTGCTCGCGGATTCGCATCGGTCCCCTCCGGTTCGGTGCAGCTCCTGACGCCACGGTAGGAACCGGCCCGCAACGCAAGACCCCCTGCGCGTTGACGGCACGTGAACCGTGTACGTCGATCAAGTCGGCCAGTTCACCGGGGCTTCGCCGGACGGCTATACAGACTCGAGGTTTACCGGTTCTCGCAGTTCACCGAGGCGGCTCAGGGTGCGGTAGAGATCGGGCACGCGCTCGATATCGCCGCCCAATTCGGACAGTGGCACATCGGCGAAGATCGACAGCTCGAGGTCGGCGTCGTAGAGCACGTCGACCAGATTCACGAAGCGCGTCACCGGAGTCGTGCACGTGGAATTCGTCGAAGCAGATCAGCTCGGCGTCGCCCAGCAGCGCGTCCGCGGAGGCGCCGATGTTTCCGTACTCATTGATTCCGGCATTCAGGCGCGCGCTGATCGAGGGCATCGTGGATCGCATCGCGACCCGTTCCCGGACCGAGTTCGCCGCGCGCGAGCCCGGAATGGACGAGATCGATCCGGAGCTGCTCGCGCACAGGATCGCGAGCTGGCTGGATCGCCTACTGGCGCAACGCCGCAACCACCTGATCGCGCGGCAGGCGCTCATTGTCGAACTGCTCGGCGATGCCGAACTGCACGCGAAGCTCGCGGGCTGCCTGTTCTCGCATCGGCACGCCACCACCCTGTTCGAGACCCTCGGCGCGACCGACCCGGCCACGGCCGCCGCGGATTTCATCGCGGTCATCGAGGGTCTGGTGTTCGATCGCTTCGCCGGTGCCCGTGCCGGACTCGCACCGGCCACCGCGAAGAGCGTGCGGCAGCTGGCGACCGTGCTGGTCGTCCAGTTGCGGGCCGTCAATTAGTCCGGTAGTGGACATCCCAGAAGCGCAGGCTGGGCCAGGGCGGCTGCTTGAACACCGCCAGCGTGGCCAGCGTCGCCGCCACCAGGCCGGTGAGCACCCCAATCGTGGCGATGCGGGTGGCGTCCAAGGCCGCTTCCCACTTGACGTCGCCCTCACGAATGACCAATACCCCGATCGGCCGCGCCCCCCGCCAGGGGTTGACGGCCGCGACGGTGATGACCGTTGTGCCATCCGAAGTCTCGTGTGGCTCGCTGTAGACCAGCGTGCCCCCCATCGCCGGCAGTTCGTTCAACCGTTCCCGCAAGGTCATCGTGACCCCTTCCCCACAGGTGAATCCCGCCCCAGGCTACGCCGGGCGACGTGATCGCCGCTGAAACTTGCTCAACCGCAACCGATCCAGAATAAGCGGACATTATGACCGGCTATCTCGGAACATGCTCCCCTTCAACAAGATCGGCATCGTCTTCGGCGGCCTGACCCCGCCCGAACACCTCACCGCGAGCGCCGCCCTGGCCGAACGCCTCGACGATCAGCTCGAGCGCTTGGCCTCGGAGGTGCTTTCAGCCGACACGACATCCAGCCATCCGGGACAGCGTCGGCAGCGAACCAAGAGTATTGCCGACACTAATGCTGGAGACATATCGTGAGACATATGAAGACGATGATCGACCTGAACGACGAAATGCTGGCGCTGGCGGCCAAGGAGCTTGGGACGACCACGAAGAAAGACACGGTGAACGCCGCGCTGGAGTTCGTAGCACAGCGGCGTCAGCGCATCGAGCAGGTGCTGAACGATCCCTACGGGATCGGGGTGGGACCGGACATCGGCGATCCGGAGGTCATGGGCCAGGCTCGTCGATGAGTGAGCAGATTCCCCTGCGCCTGCACCTCATAGACACCTCTGCCGCCGCCCGAATCGGCAACGAAGCAGTTCGGAATGTCATCGTCCGGATGATCTCCGACCGAACCGCGGCCACCTGCGTGACGGTGGACCTCGAGGCGGGGTATTCGGGCCGGAATCTGGCGGATGTGCAGAACATCGCCCAGCGCCGCCGGGCACTGTATGCGAATTTGCCGATCAACGAGAGCATCGCGGAGCGTGCCCGCGAGGTTCAGATGCTCATGGCTCGCCACGGTCGACATCGTGCGGCCGGCATCGTCGATCTGATGACCGCCGCGATCGCCGAATTTCACGGTGCGGCAATCGTGCATTACGACGCCGACTTCGAGCACATCGCAGCCGTAACCCGGCAACCGCACGTGTGGGTCGTACCGAAGGGCAGCATCGACTGAGGGCCGAAGCACGAGAGGGATCACCGAAGCCACGCTTCGGCAATCCCCCTCGCGTTGACGCGCGGATGGCTCAGTTGGTGGTGAGGACCAGGCCCGAGGTCGGGACGCCGGTGCCGGCGGTGACCACGATGTTTTCCAGGCCCTGGACCTGATTGACCGAGGTGCCGCGGATTTGGCGGACGCCCTCGGCTATGCCGTTCATGCCGTGGATGTAGGCCTCGCCCAGTTGGCCGCCGTGGGTGTTGAGGGGGAGGCGGCCGCCGATTTCGATCGCGCCGTCGGCGATGAAGTCCTTGGCCTCGCCGCGGGGGCAGAAGCCGAGTTCTTCGAGCTGCATGAGGACGAAGGGGGTGAAGTGGTCGTAGAGGATGCCCGCCTGCATGTCCGCCGGACGCAGGCCCGACTGCGCCCACAGTTGATAGCCGACCAGGCCCATTTCCGGGAGGCCGGTCATGGCGTCGCGGTAGTAGCTGGTCATGACGTACTGGTCCGCGCCGGAACCCTGTGCGGCACCGGCGATCAGCGCGGGCTTGTTGGGGAGGTCCTTGGCGCGGTCGGCGGAGGTGACGACGATGGCCACGCCGCCGTCGGTCTCCTGACAGCAGTCCAGCAGGTGCAGGGGCTCGGCGATCCAGCGCGAGGACTGGTGCTCCTCGAGGATGATCGGCTTGCCGTAGAAGTGGGCCGCCGGGTTCACGGCCGCGTGCTTGCGGTCGGCGACCGCGACACGGCCGAAATCCTCACTGCGCGCGCCGTATACGTGCATGTAGCGACGCGCCACCATGGCCACCTGCGCGGCCGGGGTGCCCAGGCCGTGGGTGTAGGAGAACGCGTTGTCGACGCCCGAGGAGCTCGGGTTGCCGGTGGCGAGGTGAGTCGCGAACTGGCCGAATCGATTTCCCGAGCGCTCGTTGAAGGCGCGGTACGCCACAACGACATCCGCGACACCGGTCGCGACCGCCATGGCGGCCTGCTGCACGGTCGCGGCGGCCGCCCCACCGCCGAAGGGGATGTTGCTGAAGAACTTCAGGGACGGGATGCCCGCGGCGCGCGCGACGGCGGCCTGGGTATTGGTGTCCATGGTGAAGGTCGTCAGACCGTCCACATCGGCGGGCGTGAGGCCCGCGTCTGCCAGCGCGGCGGTGACGGCCTCGGCGGCCAGTCGCAGTTCGCTGCGCCCCGAATCCTTGGAGAAGTCGGTCGCGCCGATGCCGACGATGGCGGCCTTGCGGCTCAGCACATCTCGACTACGTAGGCCGGTCACTGCGCCTCCTGTAGGGAGATAACGGCTTTCGCCGTGATGTGGTCGCCGAGCGAGTCCTTGCCGACCACGTCGATGGTGATGTCCGCGCCGTCCACGGCCGAGACCGTGCCGGACAGGGTGAGGGTGTCACCCGCGTACAGCGGCACGCCCAGTCGCAGCGACAGCGACTTGACGATGGCCCGCGGGCCCGCCCAATCCGTCACGAACCGCTGCACCAGACCGGTGTCGGTGAGGATATTGACGAAGATGTCCTTGGACCCGCGCTCGACCGCCTTGTCGCGGTCGTGGTGCACGTCCTGGAAGTCCCGGGTGGCCAGCGCCGTCGAGACGATGAATGTGGTGTCGGCGTGAATCACCAACTCCGGCAGGGCGGTTCCGACCTGCACGGCCGAGAGTTCGACGGTCGTCATTTCACGGCCTTCCAGTAGGGCACGGTGTTGTCGTCGTCGAGCTTCAGGAAGCCGACCTCGACCGGCAGGCCGATCTCGACCTCGGACGGGTCGATACCGGTCAGCTCGCCGAGCATGCGCACGCCCTCCTCCAGCTCGACCAGGGCGATCACGTACGGCAGCTGCCGTCCCGGCACGCGCGGCGCGTGATGCACCACGAAGCTGAAGACGGTGCCGCGGCCCGAGGCCACGACGTAGTCGCTCTGCTCGGAGTGGTCCTTCCACAGCGCGGGCACCGGCGGATGCTGGAGCGAACCGTCGGGCCGCTGCTGGATCCGCAGTTCGCCGAGTTTCACTCCGTCCCAGAAGAACTCGGTGTCCCTGGAGACGGTCGGGCGCACGCGCTTGGCCAGATCGTCCGCCGAAACCTCGCCGGATTCCTTGGGAGCGGCCGTCTTTCCGGTGCCTGGCGCGAACTTCAGCATCCGGAACTTCATCTCGGTGACCAGTTCCTCGCCCACGTACCAATTGGTGAGGTAGGTGGTGAACCAGCCATCGCCGAGCCCGGTCTTCTTGGGCCCCACGATGTCACCGATGCTGGTGCGCACCGTCACCTGCTCACCCAGTTGCAGGTAGCGGTGGTAGACCTGCTCGCAATTGGTGGCCACCACGGAGGTGAACCCGGCCGCGTCGAACAGCTCGTTGGTGCGGGTCATGGGGTCGTCGTCGGCGCGAATACCGCCCAGCCCCAACATGGTCCACACCTGCGCCATGGCGGGCGGGGCCACGATGCCGGGATGCCCGGCCGCCTGCGCGGCGGCCTCGTCCACGTAGATCGGGTTGGCGTCGCCCAGGGCCTCGACCCAGTTGTTGATCATGGGCTGATTGATCGGATCGCGCCCCGTGCGCGGCGCGGACTCGCCGTCGGCCTTGATCTTCTCCAGGCCCTCGCGGATCTCGTCGGCCGTGAAACTCTTTGTCACGCTTCGTCTCTCCTCAGGCGATCTAGCGCGGAACCCGCGGCAGCCGCAGGCCCATCTGGGCGATCAGCTCGCGCATGACCTCGTTGACGCCGCCGCCGAAGGTCACCACCAGGTTCTGCTTGGTGCGCTTGTCCAGCCAGACCAGCAGCTCCGCGGTGGCCGGGTCGGCGGGATCTCCGAAGCGGCCCACGATCTCCTCGGCAATGCGGCCCGCCTGCTGCAGCGCCTCGGTGGAGTACACCTTGGTCGCCGAGGCGTCGGCGATGACATCGCGCGGATCGGCATCGGGGCGTTCCATATTGGACGCCACCTGCCAGTTCAGCAGCTCGTTCAGCCGGGTCATGGCATGCAGCCGGCCCAGCGCGCGGCGCACGTCGGCCTCGCCGAGCACGCCCTGCTTCTGCGCCCACTCGTGCACGCCCTCGTAGAGCTGCTCGATCTTGCCGGACGGACCCAGGCTCACCCGCTCGTGATTGAGCTGGGTGGTGATCAGCTTCCAGCCGCCGTTCTCCTCGCCGACCATCATGCTCGCGGGCACGCGGACATTGTCGAAGTAGGTGGCGTTGGTGTGGTGCGCGCCGTCGGCGGTGATGATCGGGGTCCAGGAGTAGCCCGGATCCTTGGTGTCCACGATCAGGATCGTGATGGCCCGGTGCCGCGCCTCGACCGGACCGGTGCGCACCGCCAGCCAGACGTAGTCGGCCTCGTGCGCACCGGTGGTGAAGATCTTCTGCCCGTTGACGATCCAGTCGCCGTTGGCGTCGCGCACCGCCGAGGTGCGCAGCGCCGCCAGGTCGGTGCCCGCGTCCGGCTCGGAGTAGCCGATGGCGAAATGGACGTCACCGGTGAGGATTCCGGGCAGGAACTTCCGCTTCTGCTCCTCGGTGCCGTAGGACTGCAGGGCCGGGCCGACGGTCAGCAGGGTCACCAGGGGCACGGGCACATCCGCCCGGACCGCCTCGTTGTAGAAGATCTGCTGTTCCAGCGGTCCGAAGCCCTGCCCGCCGTACTCCTTGGGCCAGCCGACACCCAGCTTGCCGTCCCGGCCCATGCGCTTGACCACCGCCCGGTAGGCGTCACCGTGGCGGTTCACCTTCATCTCGGCCTCCTCCTCGGGAGTCACGAGACCGGTGAAGTACGAGCGCAATTCGTCGCGCAGCTGCCGCTGTTCCGCGGTCAGTTCGATGAACATCTGGCTCCCAATCGGTCCAGCCGAAACGATTCGCCGCCGAGCCAGCGGGCGATGTCCTTGGCCTGTGAGTAGTAGCGGTGCAGCGGATGGGTGATATCCACGCCGAGACCGCCGTGCAGGTGGTGACACTTCTGCATGGCCGCGGGCAGCTCCGAGGCCACCGCGAAGGCCAGCACATCGAGGTCGTCGTCGATGCGCTCGGTGTCCGGCTCCTCCTGGGCCAGCGCCCAGGCCGCCGAGCATGCGGCCACGTGCAGGGTCCGCGAGACCACGTAGACATCGGCGATCTGCTGTGCGACGGCCTGGAATTCGGCCAGCGGGCGGCCGAACTGCTGGCGGGTGCGCACGTGCTCGGCGGTCAGCGCGACCACGCCCTTGAGCAGGCCGTCGGCCACCGCGCCGATGCCCGCCAGCGCGAACCGGTGCAATTCGGTCAAACCGCCGGGGAGCAATTGCTCGGCCGGGATCCGCACCTCGTCGAACTGGATCGAAAACTCGGGCACGCCATCGGAAGTCGGGCTCTGGGTGCGGGTGATGCCCGCGGCGTCACCGTCCACCACGGCGATGCCGTTGTCGGTGGGCACCAGGATCCAACGCGCGGTGTCGGCGTAGGGCACCGACACCTTGTGGCCGCTGATCCGCACGCTCGCGCCGTCGGTGACCGCGGTGGTCTCCGGCTTCACGGTGAACGGCGAGCCGGTCTCGTGCAGGGCCGCGGTCAGCACCGCGCCCTCGGCGACGGCGGGAAACAGCTTCTCCGCCAGGGCATCCGGCACGCCGATCGCCTTCAGCGGCAGCACGCCGAAGCCCAGCGTGGTGAGCGCGGGCACCTGCACGGCGTCGGTGGCCAGCTCGGTGAGCATGGCCGAGACCTCGAGCAGGCCCATATCGTCGCCGCCGAATTTCTCGGGCAGCGGCACGGCCAGCAGGCCGCTGCCCGAAATGACCGGCCACAGCGCGATATCGCGCGCGCTCTCGCGTTCCAGCAAACTTACGACAACCTCGGCGACAGCGTCCTGGCTCTCGTCCCTGGTGAAGTCCAATTCAATGCTCCCGGTTGAGGTGTGGGCTAGCCGTGCGACTCGCGTGGCAGCCCGAGGATCCGTTCACCAGCGACGGTCAACAGAATCTGCTCGGTACCGCCCGCAATCGACAAACAGCGTGTGAGCAGGAATTCTTTCACCACATCGGTTTCCAGAGCGCCCGCCGCACCGGACAATTCGACGGCAAATTCGGCCACCGCCTGCCGATGTCGGACACCGACCAGTTTTCGAACGCTGCTTTGCGCGGCGGGGTCCCCACCGGTCAGCAGTTTTTGCGCCGCACGGGCTTCTAGCAAAGTTCCGGCAACCGATTCTGAAATGAGCGCGCCCAGACGGTCCGCGACCAGTTCCGCACCCGGACCCGAGGCCGGTGCGGCCGCGATCAGGGCCTCCAGCTCATCGCCGATTCCCTTGCCGCCCATGGCGACTCGCTCGGCCGAAAGCGTGGAGCGGGCAATCTTCCAACCATTGCCCAGTTCGCCGACCAAGCATTCGTCCGGAACGAACACGTCATCGAGGAAGACCTCGTTGAAGCGCGCCTCGCCGGTGATCTCCACCAGCGGCCGGATATCCAGCCCCGCGCTCTTCATATCGACCAGGAAGTAACTGATGCCCTTGTGCTTCGGCGCGGACGCGTCGGTGCGCGCCAGGCAGATGCCCCACGTCGCCCGATCCGCCAGCGAGGTCCACACCTTCTGACCGCGCAGCTTCCAGCCGCCCTCGACCCGCTCGGCCACCGTGCGCAGCGCCGCCAGGTCCGAACCCGCGCCCGGCTCGGAGAACAGCTGGCACCAGATGACCTCGCCGGTCAGCGTCGGCATGGCGTAGCGCTCGATCTGCTCGGGCGTGCCCCACTGCAACAGCGTCGGGATCGCCCAGTTGGCAATCGCGATGTCCGGCAGTGCGATACCCGCCTTGCGGATCTGATCGTCGATCTGCGTGCGCAGGATCGGACCCGCGCCGCGACCGTAGGGCGCGGGCCAGTGCGAGGCCAGCAGCCCGGCCTCGGCCAGCGCCAGGCGCCGCTCGGCCTCCGGCAGCGCGGCGATCTCGGCCAGGTCGGCGCCGAGCACGGCCGCCTCGGCGGCGTCCAAACCGGCCGCCTCCCAAGCCGATCCGGCCTCGCCGTCGCCCAGATCGATGCTGACCGTGCGGCGCACGCCCGCCAGCGTCAGCTCGGCGACCCGGGCGCGCCAGCGCGCCGATCCGCCCAGCAGCTGCCGCAGCGCGGTGGCGCGGCGCAGATACAGATGCGCGTCGTGCTCCCAGGTGAAACCGATGCCGCCCAGTACCTGAATGCAGTCCTTGGCGTTCTCCACCGCGGCGTCCAGCGCAACCGCCAGGGCGACGGCCGCGGACAGACGCAGTTCCGTGCTTCCGGAATCGAAGGCGGCGGCGGCATCGGCTGCCACCGCGCGAATCTGCTCGGCCCGGCACAGCATCCACGCGCAGATGTGCTTGATCGCTTGGAATTCGCCGATCTTGCGCCCGAACTGCTCGCGCACCTTCGCGTATTCGGTGGCGGTCTCCAGGCACCAGCCCGCGATGCCCGCCGCCTCCGCGGCGACCAGCGTGGCGGCCGCGTCGAGTACCGAAAAGTCCGGTTCGAAAAGGCGATCCGCGGCCACCGCGACCTCGGTACAGACCACGCGCGCCAGCGGCACGCTCTGGTCCAGCCCGGCCAGCGGCTCCACCCGCAGCCCCGCGGCGTCACCGTCGATCAGCGCCCACAGGTGCCGGTCGCCATCGCGCACCGGGACCAGCACCGCGGCACCCGGAGCGGCACCCGGAACCGAGTCCCACTCACCGGACACCGAGGCTCCGGATTCGCCCACCGATATTGCGATTTCGCCCCCGAGCGCGACGCCGCATGGCGTAATCTCGTCGAGCGCCTCGCCGGTGACAAGTCCCGCCAATGCCGTCGAGAGCACCGGTCCGCCGACCAGGTCATGCGCCGCCTGCTCCACCAGGACAGCCAGATCCCCGACGGTCCCACCCGCGCCCCCGGCCTCTTCCGGCACCGCGACCCGGAAAACTCCGAGATCGGCCAGGCGCGGCCAGTATTCGCGCCAGAATTCCGGCGCACCTGAACGCAGTGTTGCAATTGGGCGCACCGCGGCGGCCCATCCGCGCATCGACTCCTGGACGGCTTTATTCTCGTCAGTGGTGGCTATGGTCACACTCCATACCGCCTTTCCGGCGTGACTTCCACTCCTAGAACATGTTCTAATGTTCGAGCCGGGCTGAAGTCAAGCGCCGTCCGGTCGCGGTACGAACTCGTGTGCAGGAAAGGACTTTCAACCGATGGCCAGTCCCTCCCGATCGCAGGCCGCCGACGGTGCCGATACCGGACGCACCGCGTCGGCGCCCGGTGGACGCACCGCGCCCGTCACCACCCTCAGCGAGGAGGACTTGAGCTCGGCGGCGCAGCGCGACCGGCGCAAGCGCATCCTCGACGCCACCCTCGCACTGGCATCCAAGGGCGGCTACGACGCGGTCCAGATGCGGGCCGTGGCCGAGCGCGCCGATGTCGCCGTCGGCACCCTCTACCGCTACTTCCCGTCCAAGGTGCACCTGCTGGTGTCCGCGCTGGCCCGGGAATTCGAGCAGTTCGAGGGCCGCCGCAAGCCCCTCGCCGGCGCCACCGCGCAGGAGCGCATGCACCTGCTGCTCAACCAGGTCACCCGCGCCATGCAGCGCGACCCGCTGCTCACCGAGGCCATGACCCGCGCCTTCATGTTCGCCGACGCCTCCGCGGCCGCCGAGGTCGATCGGGTCGGCAAGGTGATGGACCGCTTCTTCGCCCGCGCCCTGTCCGACGAGGTCCCCTCCGACCGCCAGTTGGCCATCGCCCGAGTCATTTCCGACGTCTGGCTCTCGAACCTGGTCGCCTGGCTCACCCGCCGCGCCTCCGCCACCGACGTCACCGAACGCCTCGAGCTGACCGTCGACTTGCTCATCGGCAACCAAGCCTCAGGTGTCTCCTGACGCGACAACTGATCTGGCGAGATTCGGGGCAACTCCCCGGGTACGCCCAGAATCGGTTCGGCTCCCAACCGCCGGCACGGGTTGCCAACCCCGACGGCACCCAGCCGCCCGCTGAAGGCGCGGAGAGGCGGGGGAGCGCAAACGCAGCCGTGCGTTTGCACGGAGTCACAGGGGCTGCCCGGTCCGGAGAACTGGGCAGCCCCTGTTTCGTTTGCTGGAACAGCGCAGGTCAGCCAGGGTGAATCAGGAGCAACCCGCGCGAGTCTCACATTTCGCGTGAACGCCGCGGAAGTGTCTTGTAAACGCTATGTATCACCGCACACACAAGCGGGCAACCAAGACCCAGTAGCATCACTCGCGCCCTGAAAAATCTCCTCCGATCATTAGGTTGGATGCGTGAGCGCACAGGATTTGTCACTCGAACTTCGCCGTGCCCTGTCGGCCATCGCCCGCGTGCCACGGTTGCTGGTCGCTTCGGACTACGACGGGACGATCGCGCCCATCGTCTCCGACCCGACGAAGGCATATCCCCATCGTGAGTCGGTGAGCGCCCTGCGCGCTCTCGCCGGACTCACCGGAACCACCGCCGCCGTGATCTCCGGTCGCGCCCTGCGCGATCTCGCGGCCCTGTCCCGATTGCCCGTCGAGGTGCAGCTGATCGGAAGTCACGGTTCGGAATTCGATGTCGGCTTCGTGCACGCCATCGACAACGACGCCAAACAGCTACTGGCCGAGGTCACCACGACTCTGACCCAGATCGCTCAGGACAATCCGGGCGCGACCGTCGAGATCAAACCGGCCAGCGTGGCCCTGCACGTCCGCAATGCCAGCCCCGAAATCGGCCGCCGCGCACTGGTTGCGGTGCGCCAGGGCCCGGCCAGCTGGGTCGGCGTGCAGACCACCGAGGGCAAGGAGGTCATCGAGCTCGCGGTCGTCGAGACCGACAAGGGCGCGGCGCTCGATATCGTCCGGCATCAGCAGGGCGCCTCGGCGGCGCTGTTCATCGGCGACGACGTCACCGATGAGAAGGCGTTCAAACGGCTTTCGGGGCCGGATGTCGGTATCAAGGTCGGCGATGGTGAATCCCAGGCCGAATTCCGCGTGGCCAGCACCGAGGAGGTGTCGAAGGCGCTGGCGTTCCTACTGGAGGAGCGCCGCACGTGGTTGGCAGGTGCCAGCGCCCCTCGAATCGAACGGCTGACCATGCTGGCCAGCCCGCGTTCCAAGGCCCTGGTCACCCCCGACGGCACCGTCACCTGGCTGTGCCACCCCGAACCCGACTCCGCAGCCGTCTTCGCCCACCTGCTGGGCGGGCAGGGCGCGGGCCACTTCACCATTCAGCCCGAGCGCGCGAGCCTGCCGCTGTCCCAGCGCTATGTCGACGGCACCATGACCGTCGAAACCCGTTGGTCCAGTTTGCAGGTCGTCGACTACCTGCCGCACGACGTGGTGCCCGAGCGCACCGATCTGACCCGCGTCATCACCGGTGACGCCAAGGCCGTCATCACCTTCGCGCCGCGCCCCGAATTCGGGCAGGTGCCGGTGCGGCTGGTGCTGGCCACCGGCGGCATCAAGGTGGAGGGCACCAACGATCCCATCGTGCTGCGCTCCCCCGGTGTCGAGTGGGAGATCATCGACGAGGGCAACCACCACACCGCCCGCGCCGTGGTCGACCCGCGCCAGGGCCCGATCGTGCTGGAGATGCGCTGCGGCACCTCCGATCTCGCGCCCGCCATGCGGCCCGAGGCCGACCGCCGCCGGGAAGCCGAACGGTACTGGGGCGAATGGGTCGGCACCCTGGAACTGCCGCCGCTCAAGCCCGATCTCATGAAACGCTCCGCGCTCACCCTGCGCGGGCTGGTGCACGCGCCGTCCGGCTCCATCCTGGCCGCGGCCACCACCTCGCTGCCCGAGGACATCGGCGGCGTGCGCAACTGGGACTACCGCTACTGCTGGCTGCGCGACGCCTCGCTCACCGCGTCCGCACTGGTCTCGCTGGGTTCGCTCGGCGAGGCCGAGGACCTGCTGGCCTGGGTGCACCGGGTGCTCGAGACCCTGCCCGGTCCCGAACGCCTGCACCCGCTCTACACGCTCTACGGCGAGACCCTGCCGCCCGAGGCCGTCATCGACCAGCTGCCCGGCTACGCCGGCTCGCGGCCGGTGCGCGTCGGCAACGCCGCGAACATGCAGGTGCAGCTGGACGTGTTCGGGCCCATCGTGGACCTCATCTCCCAGCTGGCCCACGCGCGCGAACGCAAGGGCATCAACGATCCCGCCAAGGCGCTGCCCGATATGGACTGGGAACTGGTGCACGCCATGGTTTCCGCGGTGCAGCGGCGCTGGCGCGAACCCGACCACGGCATCTGGGAGATCCGCGGCAATCCGCGCCACCACGTGTACTCCAAGGTCATGGGCTGGCTCACCGTGGACCGGGCGCTCACCCTGGCCAAGCAGTTCGCCCGGCCCGCCGACCCGGACTGGGAGACGTTGCGCGACACCATCTCCGACGAGGTCAAGGCCGAGGGCTGGAACGACGAGGTGCAGTCCTACACCGCGGCCTACGACGGCACCGACCTGGACGCCGCCACGCTGCACATCGGGCTGTCCGGGCTCATCGATCCCTCGGATCCGCGCTTCGCGGCCACCGTGGTGGCGACCGAGGCCGAACTGCGCAGCGGGTCGACCGTGTACCGGTACCACCACGACGACGGGCTGCCCGGCGGCGAGGGCGGGTTCCACCTGTGCGCGGCCTGGCTGGTCGAGGCGTACCTGCTGATCGGCAAGCGGGAGGACGCCGAGGCGTTGTTCGCGCAGCTGGTGGATGTGGCGGGACCGACCGGTCTGCTCTCTGAGGAGTACGACCCGGTTGCCGAACGCTCGCTGGGCAATCACCCGCAGGCCTACAGTCACCTCGGCCTGCTGCGCTGCGCGCAGTTGCTCAGCCAGCCCGTCCCGGCGCTGACCTAGGGATATTCTCGAATCGAAGGCCCGGAGAGCGGTTCACTCTCCGGGCCTTTCGTGTCGCGGGCCACATCTTCAACTCCGAGCTAGGGACCTAGCGGTCGTTTGCGCTACATTCAAATGGCAATCGTTTTCGTTTCTAGTAAGCCGCAGTGCCAGGAGTGCCCAGCGTGACCAGAAGCTTTGCCCGAGGTTTTGCCGTGTTCGCCGCCGGACTCGCCACCGTCGCCACCCTGACGGCCTGCGGCAGTGCCAAGAGTTCCGATCAGCTCTCCGTCGTCGCCTCCACCAATGTCTGGGGCGATATCACCAAGGCCGTCGCCGGACCGGACGTGCAGGTCGAATCGATCATCAGCGATCCGAGCGTGGACCCGCACTCCTTCGAGGTCTCCCCCGCCGACGCCGCCAAGATCACCGACGCCAAGCTGGTCGTCTACAACGGCGGCCACTACGACGAATTCATCGACAAGGCCATCGCGGGCAAGGACAAGAAGACCGTGAACGCCTTCGACATCGCGACCGAGGGCGACCACGATCACGGAACCGGCGCTGCCGCACCGGCTCCCGCGAAGGCGGAGACCGCCGGTCACGACCACGAGGCCAACGAGCACGTCTGGTACAACGTGCACCAGGTCGGCCACATCGCCGAGCACATCGCCGACGCCCTCGGCCAGCTCGACCCGGAGCACAAGCAGGCCTACACCGACCGCGCCGCGGCCTTCGCCGCCAAGCTGGCTCCGATCGAAGCCGTCACCGCCAAGATCGCCGCCGAGCACCCGAACCAGCCGGTCCTGCAGACCGAGCCGCTGGCCGCGTACATGCTGACCGCCGCCAAGGCCGACGACAAGACCCCGCACGCCTTCCAGGAGGCCGTCGAGCAGGGCACCGACCCGGCGCCCGCCGACGTGGCCGCCGTGCGGGACCTGTTGACCGCCAAGCAGGTTCGCGCCCTGGTCTACAACGTCCAAACCGAGGACAAGCTCACCAAGGAGCTGCGCGCCACCGCCGACAAGTCCGGCGTCACCGTCGTCGAGGTCACCGAAACCCTGCCCGCGGGCCAGGACTACGTCACCTGGATGACCGGCAACGCCCAGTCGCTGGCCAAGGCCCTGGCATAAACCGTCAACCCGCCGAGTTCAACCCCGCAGTGCAGGAACCCCGCTGAACGACCGGACCGCCCCGCTGTCGCCGAGCGCCCACCCCGCGCCCGGCGGCAGCGCCGTATCCGAAACCCGTTCCGCCCCAACCGGGAGCACCACCATGTCCGCGAACCCCGACGCCCCGGCCACCACCGCCGTCACCACCCCCAAACCCGGCTGCGCCCTCACCGGTGCCCGCCCCCGCACCCCCTCCGGCCGCGCGGGCCGCGCCGACCACCCGGGGCAGACGGACTCACTCACCACTGATATCACACGGGCGGACGCCACCTCGGCGCCGGTCGACCGGCCGGCGCCGCGCGACGACTCGAATGCCGCCGCGGCGCAGCCGGGCGCGAGGATCTCCGATTCCGGCGATCACGGTCGAGATTCGGATGTCGCCGACCGCTGCGGGGCGAGCGAAGCTCTGGCTGCGTCCGCGACCGAGCGCGGTAGGCAGTCCGGTACGCCCGCGGTGCGGCTTTCGGGGGCGCGGCTGTCGTTCGGGGAGCGGACTCTCTGGGAGGGGCTGGACCTCGAGGTCGAGGCCGGGGAGTTCATTGCGGTGCTGGGGCCCAATGGGTCCGGGAAGACCTCGATGCTGCGGATGCTGTGGGGACAGGTGGCGTTGAGCGCGGGGACCGCCGAAGTCGCGGGAGCGCCTGCGCGGCTGGGGAATCCGGCCATCGGGTATGTGCCGCAGCAGAAGACCATCGAAGGTGGGGCGCAGTTACGCGGCGTCGATCTGGTGGGGCTGGGCGTGGACGGACACCGCTGGGGAATCGGGTTCCGGGGGCGCAACCACCGTAAACGCAAAGTGGCCGAGGCGATCTCGGCCGTCGGAGCGGAGCAGTTCGCCTACGCGCCATTGGACGCGCTCTCCGGTGGCGAGCAGCAGCGGCTGCGGGTCGCGCAGGCGCTCGCGGGAGATCCGAAGGTGCTGCTGTGTGACGAGCCGCTGCTGTCGCTGGATCTGGCCAATCAGCGGCTGGTGTCCGAGCTCATCGACAAGCGGCGGCGCAGTCACGACACCGCCGTGCTGTTCGTGACGCACGAGATCAATCCCATTCTGCCGCTGGTGGATCGGGTGCTGTATCTGGTCGACGGGCAGTTCCGGATCGGCACGCCCGACGAGGTCATGAACTCCGAGACGCTGTCGGAGCTGTACGGCACCGAGGTGGATGTGCTGCGGGTACGCGGCCGCCTGGTCGTGGTCGGCACCGGCGACGCCATGGACGCGCTCGGCGAATCCGGCGCTGCCCACTGCCACGGCGAAAACCGGCACAACCACGGCGAGCACCGGAGCGAGGCGCGGGCATGATCGACAAACTCTCCAAGCTGTTCTCGCAGATGTTCGATGTCTCGACCACCGCGCACCTGCTCTCCTACGACTTCGTGCAGCAGGCCGTCATCGCCGCCGCGCTGCTCGGCCTGCTGGCCGGCGCCATCGGCCCGCTCATCATCAGCCGCCAGATGTCCTTCGCCGTGCACGGCACCAGCGAACTCTCGCTGACCGGCGCGGCCGCCGCGCTGCTGGCGGGCGTCGGCGTCGGCCTGGGCGCCATCTTCGGTTCGGTGGTGGCCGCGGTGCTGTTCGGCGTGCTGGGTTCCCGTGCCCGCGAACGCGATTCGGTCATCGCGGTGGTGCTGTCCTTCGGCCTCGGCCTGTCCGTGCTGTTCCTGTGGCTCGGCCCCGAACGCGCGGGCTCCAAGTTCTCGCTGCTCACCGGCCAGGTGGTGAGCGTCGGCAATTCCGGCCTGGGCATGCTGGCCACCAGCACCGCGGCCGTGCTGGTGGTGCTGGCCGCGATCTACCGCCCGCTGCTGTTCGCCAGCTCCGACCCGGAAGTGGCGGTGGCGCGTGGGGTTCCGGTGCGGGCGCTGTCCATCGTCTTCGCGGTGCTGCTCGGCGTGACCGCCGCCTTCGGCGTGCAGATCGTCGGCGCGCTGCTGGTGCTGTCGCTGCTCATCACCCCGGCCGCGGCGGCCGCGCAGCTCACCGCCAGTCCCGTCCGGGTCGCGGTGCTCTCGATCGTGTTCGCCGAAATCGCGGCCGTCGGCGGCATTCTGCTGTCGCTGGCCCCCGGCGTGCCGATCTCGACCTTCGTCACCACCATCTCGTTCACGATCTACCTGATCTGCCGCGTCGTCGGCGCCCGCACGCGCAATCGTCGCGCCGGATCCGCTCGAAGAGCACTCGTCGCCGCCTGAAGTTTCGCGCGCCGAAGCGAAACCCTGTGACGAGTTTGCGCGATCTACCGCATGAGGGGCGGTAGATCGCCCCCGCGCGCCCCTCCCGGACCACACAACCCCTCGACCCGGGAGGGGCGTTCGCGGGTCAGCTGCCCTCGCCCGCCAGCGCGAACAAACCCTCGGCGGTCTGCTCGATGAGACCGTCCACCAGCAGCGAGTCCAGGGCTCGATCCCGCTGTCCCGGATCGCGAGTCCAAGCCAGATCCAGGCGAACCCGTTCCACCGGTCCCGAGGCGTCCCGCAGCACGTCGAGCAGCCGTCCACGCGCCTGCCGGTCGGTCCCCTCGTATTTCTGAACCCGGCGAACGACCTCCGAGGCCGGACGTCCCGCGGCGACCCAGGCGCACCTGGGCAACGGGCAACGCTCGCAATCGGGAGTGCGGGCGGTGCACACCAGCGCACCCAATTCCATCAACGCGGCCGACATGACGGCGGCCCGATCGACCTTGGCGGGCAGCCGCGCCTCGGTCTCGACGAGATCCCGCGCGGCCGGATTCCCGGCGTCCGCGCGGCCGTGCACGGCCCGCGCCACCACCCGGCGAACATTGGTGTCCACCACCGGAACTCGCTGCCCGTAGGCGAAACACGCCACGGCCCGCGCGGTGTACGCGCCGATGCCGGGCAGGCCGAGCAGGACGTCCACATCGGCGGGCACCACGTCGCCGTGCTCGCGCGCCAGCACGCCCGCGCACTCGTGCAACCGCAGCGCGCGTCGCGGATACCCGAGCTTGCCCCAGGCCCGCAGCACCTCACCCGACGACTCGGCGGCCATGGCCGAGGGCACCGGCCACCGGGCCACCCACTCCCGCCAGATGGGCTCCACCCGCACCACCGGCGTCTGCTGCAGCATGATCTCGCTCATCAAGATCTGCCACGCGGAAACCCCGGGCCGCCGCCACGGCAGATCCCGCGCGGTCTCCCCGTACCAGTCGATGAGCGCGTCGCTGTCCAAGTCTGTTCTGTTCCGCCTCTCCGGGACTTTTGCCGACCGTGGGGAGCGTGGCCGTTTTCGCATCGGGCCGGCAGTCGATCAGTGGCCGGATTTCGGACGTACCCGGGGAGTTACCCCAACCGTCCCGAAATCAGTCGTCGCCTTGGCATTCGAGGCACACATGGCTCCTCTCGACCGTTCTAGATGGTATCCGTAGAACGCGGCCACTGAAACCGGCGGCTCACCGGGCATCCCGTGGCGCGGTCGGCGCGTCTTTGCCGGACCGTAACGCCGAAGACTCGCCGGTAACCACGGGTCTGTGGAAAATGGGACGCATGCCGCATAGCAACCCGATCAGTGCCTGGAAGGCCCTGCGCGAAGGCAACGAGCGCTTCGTCACAGGCACGTTGCAGCACCCTAGCCAGGGGGCCGTCGCTCGGGCCAAGCTCATGGCCGGGCAGCAGCCCGGCGCCGTCCTGTTCGGCTGCGGCGACTCCCGGGTCGCCGCCGAGATCATCTTCGACCAGGGTCTGGGCGACATGTTCGTGGTCCGCACCGCCGGCCACGTCATCGACTCGTCGGTGCTGGGCTCCATCGAATACGGCGTGCAGGTGCTGAACGTGCCGCTCATCGTGGTGCTCGGCCACGACAGCTGCGGCGCGGTCCGGGCCACCATCGACGCCCTCGACCACGGCAATGTGCCCGGCGGCTTCATCCGCTCGGTCGTCGAACGGGTCACCCCGTCCATCCTGATCGGCCGCCGCGAGGGCCTGGAATCGGTCGACGAACTCGAGGCCCGCCACGTCGAGGAGACCGCCCGCCTGCTCATGCAGCGGTCGATGATCATCTCCCAGCGCGTGGCCACCGGCGAGTGCGCCATCGCCTGCGTCACCTACAACCTCGAGGACGGCGAGATCAAGCTGCACCGCGTCATCGGCAATATCGGCGAGGTGGTCTGACTCTCCGAATCTCCCGTGCCCGTTGCTGTAGCAGTGGGCACGGGCCACGAGAGGAGAGTGCGACGCCGGAGTTGTGCGGATCGCCGAGGCGGGCGGCGGAATTTACCGTCCCCGTAGGCGCTTTCACGTCCGACACGCCGAGACCCTGCCGGGGGTGATCCGGACGCTGCCCTTACCGTTGTCACCGTGCTGGAACCGAACGGACCACTGCCACCGGAAATCTACTGGCGTCGCCGCGCTGCCGCGATCGGTGCGCTGGTGATCGCGCTCGCGCTGGTCGTCTGGGGCGCCTTCGCGCTGCTGAAGGGCGGCGGCGACAGCAAGCCGGATGCCAAGGCGGCCACCAGTTCCAGCGCCACCTCGGGTGGCAAGCCCCCGAGCGGCACCTCGGGCGCGCCGGATCCGAGCTCCGCCAAGCCGTCCGGCGCGACCTCGAGCGGCGCCGCCCCGGCGGGCGCGCAGGGCCAGTGCCCCGACCAGTCGCTGGCCGTGAAGGTCACCGTCGGGCAGCCCACCTACAAGACCGGCGAGCAGCCGCAGTTCGGCATCGTCATCACCAATATCTCCAGTGCCGCCTGCGAACGCGACATGGGATCGGGGCTGCAACTGGTCCAGGTGCAGTCCCTGGACGGCCAGCGCAAGCTGTGGTCCAGCACCGACTGCTACCCGGACGGCACCCCCGACATGCGCACTCTGGCCCCCGGCCAGCAGGCCGCTTTCACCGTCACCTGGTCCGGGTCCACGTCCCAGCCCAGCTGCGCCGGCGACCGGGTCCCGGTTCCGGCGGGCCCCTACACCGTTGTGGCCCAGCTCGGTTCGGTCCGTAGCTCGCCGGAACCGTTCAATATCGCCTGAATCCAGCCCTCGCGCTATTCGAGAATTCCGGTAATTGTGAACCGAATTCCTTTCTCGATCGAATTCGGTTCACCCGCCGTTTTCGATTTCGGCTGTCACTCCGCCGCTCTTTCATCGAACTCAGCCGCGGGGACGTCCGCGCGCCGTCGTCGGCGCAGTCCGGTAACGGTAAGGGCCGCACGAATATCGGTCACCTCGCGCAAAGTCATGCTGCGCCCGGTGCGTTCCACGCCCGGCGGCACCAGCGCCTCGGTGAAGCCCAGCCGCTCCGCCTCCGCGAGCCGCCGCGTCAGCCCGGTCACCTGCCGCACCTCGCCCGCCAGACCCACCTCGCCCAGCGCCACCATCCCCTTGGGCAGCGCCTGATCCTGGCTGGCGCTCGCGATGGCAAGCGCGACAGCCAGATCCGCGGCGGGCTCGACGAGCCGCATACCGCCCACGGTGGCCGCGTAGACGTCCTGCTTGCCCACGAACACGCCCCCGCGGCTCTGCAGGACCGCCAGGACCATGGAAACGCGGTTGTAGTCCAGCCCGCTCACCGCGCGCCGCGGCGCGGGCGCCTGGGTGTCCACCGTGAGCCCCTGCACCTCGCCCAGCATGGGCCGCTTGCCGTCCATGGCGACCGTCACCGCGGTGCCCGGCACCGAGTCGGTCCGATGATGCAGGAACAGCCCCGAAGGGTCGTCCACGCAATGGATTCCGGCCTCCCGCATCTCGAAGCAGCCGACCTCGTCGGTGCTGCCGAAACGGTTCTTGATGCCGCGCACCATACGCAGCGACGAGTGCTTGTCCCCCTCGAACTGCAGCACCACGTCCACCAGGTGCTCGAGCGTGCGCGGACCGGCCACCGCGCCGTCCTTGGTGACGTGCCCGACCAGCAGCACCGCGATCCCGCTGGCCTTGGCCAGCGAGGTGAGCGCCGCCGTCACCGACCGCACCTGGGTGACACCGCCGATCACGCCGTCCGCGTCGGCGGCCAGCATGGTCTGCACCGAGTCCACCACCAGCAGTGAGGGTTTCACCTGTTCCACGTGCCCGAGAATGGTCGCCAGATCCGATTCCGCGGCCAGGTACACCTTTTCGTGCACCGCCCCGGTCCGATCGGCCCGCAGCCGCACCTGCCCCGCCGACTCCTCCGCGGTCACGTACAGCGCGATCTCATCCCGCGCCCGCGCCCACCGGTGCGCCACCTCGAGCAGCAGTGTCGACTTCCCGACCCCCGGCTCCCCCGACAGCAGCACCACCGACCCGGGAATGATCCCCCCGCCCAGCACCCGATCCAGCTCGGAGACGCCCGTGCCCCGGGCGTGCGTCTTGTTCGAATCGATCGTCGAAATCGGCACCGCCGCCGTGCTCGGCAGCATCGCCCGCCGCCCCACGGCCACCGCCGCCGACGAGGACGCCACCTCCTCGATGGTCCCCCATCCGCCGCAATCCGGGCACCGCCCAACCCATTTGGCGACCTCGTGCGAACACTCCGCGCATCGGTACAGCGATTTCACCTTGGCCACCCGCGCAGCCTAATCAGCGCCCCCGACAACCTCCGGCACACCGCGCCCGAATACGACGGTGCCCGCCCCGGAAGTCCGGGGCGGGCACCGTCGTAGATTCGGCGCGAGGTCAGTGCTCGCCAGCCTTCACGGGCTCCTTGCGCGGGTTGTTCGCGCCGGCGTCGACCGGGACGTTGACGACGACGGTGCCGCCCTCCTTGAAGACGAAGGTCAGCGGGTAGGTGAGGCCGGGGGCGACGTCCTTGGTCAGGCCGGTGACCTCGATCAGGACCGGCTTGGCGGCCGGATCGGTGACCTTGTCCGAGGCGCCCTGGCCCTCGTTCTGCTCGTGCACCGCGGCGGCCTGGGCCGCGTCCTTGGCGGTCGGCTTGTCGGCGACGACGGTGCCCGACGGCTTGATCTCGATCTTTTCGGCCAGCTTGACCTGGCCCAGATCGGTGCTGATGCTGACCAGTTCGTCGGTCTTGCTGTCGCTCAGGTTGATGGCGCTGAAGGCCAGCACGGCCTTACCGCCCTTGGCGTTGTTGAACTCTTCGGTCTGCGGCAGCAGGAAGCGCACGTTGCGCAGCGCGATGGAACCGACATTCGCACTGTTGCCGTTGACGGCGGCGACCTGGGTGGCGGTCTGCGAGACCTGACCGGCGCCGCAACCCGACAGCGCGAGCACCGCGCCCGCGGCGAGTGCGGCAACTGTCACGGCACGCCGCCGCGGCTTCGACGCAGTGGTGGCTTTCAGGGCAGTCACGGGGTCCTCCATGTCGACCGGGCTCACTCCACTATGGAGAGTAGTAGTCAATGAGAGTAATGCGTGCGTTCCCCCGTGTTACACGCGGGCGGTGTCGCGCGCGTGTGGCGCGAACCGATCCGGGCGCGCCCACGTATGACGGAGAGAGCCCGCGAACGACCGCGGCGGGATGTGCCAGGGGGCCTGACAGAGATTCGGAGACGACTTCTCGAGTGATGCATTGCCGTTTATGTGAGGGTGCTCGCTCGCGTATGCGAACTACGCACTCGCATATGCACGCGAACTGCGCGTTGCGCTATCCCCTTATGCCACAACGGGATGCACACGATTCGCGTTCTGTCAACCCCCGCCGCCGCCTCGTTGTGGCCCTGACCTGCGCCGTTGATCGCGCCGTTACCGAGTCGCATGTTAAACTGTGAACATCGAAAGGGGCACGGGACACATGATTTTTAAGGTCGGAGACACCGTCGTTTACCCCCACCACGGAGCGGCGCTGATCGAAGCTATCGAAACCCGCACCATCAAGGGTGTACAAAAGGAGTATCTGGTCCTGAAGGTCGCGCAAGGCGACCTGACCGTTCGGGTTCCCGCGGAGAATGCCGAGTATGTCGGCGTCCGCGATGTCGTTGGGCAGGAGGGCCTGGACAAGGTCTTCCAGGTGCTGCGGGCTCCGCACACCGAAGAGCCGACCAACTGGTCCCGCCGCTACAAGGCCAACCTCGAGAAGCTCGCCTCCGGCGATGTGAACAAGGTGGCCGAGGTTGTCCGCGACCTCTGGCGTCGTGAGCAGGACCGCGGCCTGTCCGCCGGCGAGAAGCGGATGCTGGCCAAGGCCCGCCAGATTCTCGTCGGTGAGCTCGCGCTCGCGGAAGGTACCGACGACATCAAGGCCGAGACCCTGCTCGACGAGGTTCTCGCAGCGGCTTCCTGACCGTGAAAACTACACCCGGCGACGGCCACCGTGTCGTCGCTCTGGTTCCTGCCGCCGGCATGGGCGTGCGTCTCGGCGAGAACAAGCCGAAGGCCTTCGTCCACGTCGGCGGCAGTCCCATGCTCACTCGGGCGGTCCAGGGACTGATCGATTCCGGCTCGGTCGACGAGGTTGTGGTTATGGTGCCCGCCGAACTCGTCTCCCAGACCCGCGCCCTGCTGACCGTCTCCGCCGTACCCGTGCACGTGGTGACCGGCGGGGCCGAGCGCACCGATTCGGTGCGCGCCGGTCTCGCCGCCGCGCCCGACGCGACGCTGGTGCTGGTGCACGACGCGGCCCGCGCGCTCACTCCCCCGGCGCTCATCGCCCGCGTGGTCGACGAGCTGCGCGCGGGTGCCCGCGCGGTGGTGCCTGCGCTGCCGGTGTCCGACACCATCAAGTCCGTCGACGCGACGGGCGCGGTGACCGGCACCCCGGACCGATCCGGGCTGCGCGCCGTTCAAACCCCGCAGGGCTTCGAGGCCGAGCTGTTGCGCACCGCCTACGCTGTGGGCACACAGGCGACAGACGATGCGGGGTTGGTGGAAATGCTTGGCGCGACCGTACATACGGTGCTCGGTGACGCCCTGGCTTTCAAGATCACCACGCCGCTCGACCTGGTGCTGGCCAATACCCTTGCCGAGAGCCGTGATACGCCCGACACCGCAGGCGGGCTGGACACGACACGCGAGGCGGTGATCGCCCCGTGATCGATCCCCGGGCACTGCGAACCGGTATCGGCAGCGATGTGCACCCCATCGAACCCGGCCGCCCCTGCTGGATGGCGGGCCTGCTGTTCGAGGGCGACAGCGGCTGCGAGGGACACTCCGACGGCGATGTGGCTGCGCACGCGCTGTGCGACGCACTGCTGTCGGCCGCCGGATTGGGCGATGTCGGCGCGATTTTCGGCACCGGTCGTCCCGAATGGGAGGGCGTGTCCGGCGCGGCCATGCTGAAGGAAGTCCGGCGGCTTTTGGACGAGGCCGGATTCGACATTGTCAATGCGGCTGTACAGGTAATCGGGAATCGCCCGAAAATCGGTCCGCGGCGGGCCGAGGCGCAACAGGTGCTGGGTGAGATTCTGGGTGCGCCGGTTTCGGTTTCCGGCACCACCACCGACGGATTGGGCCTCACCGGCCGCGGCGAGGGCGTGGCGGCCGTCGCCACCGCGCTGCTGTGTCTGCGGGCCTGACGACCGCCGGGTCGTCGGGCCCGACGCGCCCGTAATCCGCCCGATCCCAACAGCTAGGATGCTCTGTCGTGACTCTGCGCCTTTTCGACACCGAGACGCGGACCCTGCGTGAATTCACGCCGCTGGTCCCTGGCAAAGCCTCGGTGTACCTGTGCGGCGCGACCGTTCAGGGAAACCCCCACATCGGACACGTGCGCAGCGGCGTCGCCTTCGACGTGCTGCGACGGTGGCTGGCCGCCAACGGATTCGATGTCGCCTTCATTCGCAATGTCACCGATATCGACGACAAGATTCTGAAGAAGGCCGCCGAACACGGCCGCCCGTGGTGGGAATGGGCCGCCACCCACGAGCGAGCCTTCGACCAGGCTTACGAGACGCTCGGCGTGCTGCCCCCGTCGGGCGAGCCGCGCGCCACCGGGCACATCACCCAGATGGTCGGCATGATGGAGCGGCTCATCGAGCGCGGCCACGCCTACGCGTCGGAGGGCAATGTCTACTTCGACGTGCTGAGCTTCCCGGACTACGGAAAACTGTCCGGCCACAAGCTCGATGACGTGCACCAGGGTGAGAGCGCGGGCCAGGGCAAGAAGGATCAGCGCGACTTCACGCTGTGGAAGGCCGCCAAGCCGGGCGAGCCGAGCTGGCCCTCGCCGTGGGGTCCGGGACGGCCGGGCTGGCATCTGGAATGCTCGGCGATGGCCGAGTTCTATCTCGGACCGGAATTCGACATTCACTGCGGCGGAATGGATCTGGTCTTCCCGCACCACGAGAACGAGATCGCGCAGTCGCGCGCGGCCGGGGACGGGTTCGCCCACTACTGGCTGCACAACGGCTGGGTGACCATGAGCGGCGAGAAGATGTCCAAGTCGCTGGGCAATGTGCTCTCCATCCCCAATGTGCTGGAACGGGTCGGGGTCCGCCCGGTCGAGCTGCGCTACTACCTGGGCAGCGTGAACTACCGGTCGCAGCTCGAGTACTCCGATCAGGCGCTCACCGAGTACGCGACCAGCTATCAGCGCATCGAGGCGTTCGTGCTGCGCGTGCTGGAGCGGACCGGCGAGGTGCCGGTCGGGACCTGGACCCCGGGCTTCGCCGACGCGCTGAACGACGATCTCGGCGTGCCCACGGCACTGGCCGAGATCCACCGCGTGGTGAACGAGGGCAACAAGGCCCTCGATGCCGGCGACCTCTCGGGCGCGCGGCTGCTGGCCGGTCAGGTCCGGGGCATGCTGGGCATCCTCGGGGTGGATCCGCTCGACGAGCACTGGGCCGCGCCCGCGGACAACTCGGCCGCCATTCACGCGCTGGATGTGCTGATCGGCGCGGAGTTGCAGCGGCGGCAGCAGGCCCGTGCCGACAAGGACTGGGCTACCGCCGATGCGGTCCGCGACCGGCTCAAGGACGCGGGCGTCGAGGTCACCGATACGCCGCAGGGCGCGGAGTGGGCGCTGAAGAAGAGCAAGTGAGCCGGGCGGTCCGCCGAGTGTGGCGGACCGCACCGAATTCGGGGTCGCGGCCCAGCATGGGGCACAATTCGTAGCGATCCTTGCGCGGCAGGGCCGGTTTTCCGCTTCGGCAGCGCAAAATCATGCCAGGCCGACCGCCAGCGGGTCCCTACGGGTCTGACCGATATCAGCTCGCCAGTGTCGCACCACGCATAGTTCGCGGCCCGTCTCGATTCTGGACTGACGGAGCGGGGGAGCGAAGCGGAGGAGGGAAGAATCGAGACCTCGGGGGCCGCGAACCGCCCGGAGCGAAGCGGAGGGCAAATTAGACACGGAAGGCGAAGTGATGGCAGGCAATTCCCAGCGACGCGGGGCGACACGCAAGTCGGGCAGCAAGAAGGGGCAGACCGTCGGGTCCGGCGGGCAGCGCCGCCGCGGGCTCGAGGGCAAGGGCGCGACCCCCAAGGCCGAGGACCGCGTTTATCACGTGGCCGCCAAGCGCGCCAAGGCGAAGGCCAAGGCCGAGGCGTCGGCCGCCACCACCCGTTCGCGCAATGCCTCCCGGCCGATCGCGGGCCGCAAGGACAACGAGGGGCCGGAGCTGGTGCTCGGCCGCAACCCGGTGGTGGAGTGCCTGCGCGCGGGTGTGCCCGCCACCGCGCTGTACGTCGCCAACGGCACCGAGAACGACGACCGGCTCTCCGAGGCGGTGAAGACGGCCGCCGAGATCGGGATCTCGATCCTGGAGGTGCCGCGCACCGACCTGGACAAGATGAGCCACAACGCCATGCATCAGGGCATGGCGCTGCAGGTGCCGCCGTACAAGTACGCGCATCCCGACGACCTGGTCGACCGGGTGCACAACTCGGGTGAGCCCGCGTTGATCGTGGCGCTGGACAACATCACCGATCCGCGCAATCTGGGTGCGGTCATCCGGTCGGTGGCGGCCTTCGGCGGGCAGGGCGTGGTGATCCCGCAGCGGCGCAGCGCCAGCGTGACGGCGGTGGCGTGGCGCACGAGTGCCGGTGCGGCGGCGCGGCTTCCGGTCGCGCGGGCCACCAATCTGACTCGCACGCTGAAGGATTGGGCCAACAAGGGCTACCAGATCGTCGGCCTGGACGCGGGCGGGGACACCACCCTGGACGAATTCGACGGCAGCGCACCGACGGTCATCGTGGTCGGCTCCGAGGGCAAGGGCCTCTCGCGCCTGGTGCGCGAGACCTGCGATTCGATTCTGAGCATCCCGATGGCGGGACCGGTGGAGTCGCTGAACGCCTCGGTGGCGGCGGGCGTGGTGCTGGCCGAGGTCGCGCGGCAGCGCCGGATCTGACCCGATACGGCCGGGCTCGATTCGGACGGTCGCCCACTTGGTGATCGGGCTCCGGCGGTCTCGATAATCAAGCGGCGCAAGCGAAGACCGCGCGTCAGCCTGCCGCCCGGTGGCTTCCGCCCGTAAACTCGGGCGGTGGTCTTCGATCAGCCGCCCCTCGGGTCCCCCGTCGAGCACGAGCATGCGACCGCGGTCCTGCTGCTCGGCGCGCTCAGCGTGTTCTGCTGCGGCGCGCTGGGACCGATCGCCTGGGCCATGGGCCGCCGGGCCCTGAACGACATCGAGGCGGGCGAGGGCCGGTTCGGCGGCCGCGTGCAGGTGCTGGTGGGCTACATCCTGGGCATTGTCGGCACCTGCCTCATGGTGGTGTTCGGCGTCCTGTTCCTGCTGATCGCCATCCGCGGCCGGAGCTAGCGCCGCTCAGCCCAGGCCCCGGGGCAGCGCCGCTCAGTCCAGGCGCGGGCGCTGTTCGCCGCCGTTGATCGCGTCCCAGGCCGGCCATTCGCCGCTGACGCTGCCGGTCCACTTGGGCGGGCGGCGGTCCTTGAGGGCGGCCACCCCCTCGCCGCCGTCGGTGCCCGCGGCGACGTAGTCGTTGAGCTCGGTTTCCAAGCGGCCCACGGTTTCCGGGGACATGGTGGGCGCCTCCCACAGCAGCCGCTTGGACAGCGCCACCGGCAGCGGGGCCGAGCCGTGCGCGATGTCGTGTGCCACCTCGAGCGCGGTGGGCAGCACCTCGGCGGCGTGCAGGCAGGCATTGGCCAGGCCCAGCGAGTACGCCTCGTCGCCGTCGAAGGTGCGGCCGGTGAGCAGCAGGTCCGCGGCGCGGGCACTGCCGATCAGCCGGGGCAGGGTCCAGTGCGCGAAGCCGTCGGCGAGGGCGCCGCGGCGGACCTGGTTGAGGGCGTAGACCGCGTCGCGGGCGACATAGCGCAGGTCGCACTGCAGGGCGATCTCCAGGCCGATGCCCACGGCATGCCCGTTCACCGCGGCGATGACCGGTTTTCGAATCCGGAACGGCGGCGGGTCGATGAGGCCGTTGACCTCACCGACCTTCAGCGACAGGTCCGCGCCCGCGCAGAACGCGGGCGGGGTGCCGGTGATGACGACCGCTCGAATGGCGTCGTCATTGTCGCAGCGGCGCAGTGACGCCCCGAGCTCCGCAGCCATGGCCGGGGTCAGGGCGTTCTGCTGGGCGGGCCGATTGAGCGTGAGCACCGCGACGCCGCCGGAGACGTCCACGTGCAGTTCCGAACTCATGGGCTCGAATCCTAGTCACCCGGACGGCGGCACGCCCGAAAGCGTGTTCGCTTCGTTCGCGAAAGGGCCACGTCAGCCGCGCGGGGTCCGCCGTCAGCCGCGCAGGACCTGCCGTCCGATGGCGTACTTGTGCACCTCGGTGGGGCCGTCGTAGAGGCGGAAGGCGCGCATATCGCGGAAGATCATCTCCACCACGGTCTCGTCGCTGATGCCGATGCCGCCGAGCACCTGCACGCAGCGGTCGGTGACCTTGAACAGCTCCTCGGAGACATACGACTTGGCGATCGAGGATTCGTGGCGCGCCTTGTGGCCCTGATCCATCAGCCAGCAGGCGTGCCAGATGGTCAGGCGGCACTGGTGCAGCGCGATCTCGTTGTCCGCCAACATGAACGACACGCCCTGGTGCTCGCCGATGGGCTTGCCGAAGGCGGTGCGGGTCTTGGCATAGTCGACCGCGATGGACTGCGCCCGCTCGGCCGCGCCCAGCCAGCGCATGCAGTGGGTGAGCCGCGCCGGGGCCAGCCGCAGCTGGGCGTAGCGCAGCGCCTGGCCGGTCTCGCCGAGCAGGGATTCCCTGGGCAGCACCAGGTTCTCGAAATTCACCACCGCGTGACCACCGACGTAGTTGCGGTCCATGGTGTTCATGATCCGCTCGATCACGATGCCCTCGGTGTCCCCCTCGGTGAGGAACAGGGTCGGGCCCTCGGGCAGGTACGGGTTGGCGGCCAGGCGCGCCATGATGATCCAGGTCTTGGCGCCGTCGGCCCCGGTGATCAGCCATTTGCGGCCGTTGATGGTGAAGTTCTCGCCGTCGAAGGTGGCCTCGGTGGCGAGCTGGTTGGGGTCCGAGCCCGCGCCGTTCGGCTCGGTCATGGCGAACACGCTGCGCTGGTGGCCGTCGATGACCGGTTGCAGGAAGCGTTGCGTCTGCTCCGGATTCGCGATCTTGGACAGCAGGAACATATTGCCCTCGTCGGGGGCGGCGCAGTTCATGGCGACCGGGCCCAGGGTGGACCAGCCGGACGCCTCGTACAGCACCGCCTGCTCGACATGGGTCAGGCCGCGCCCGCCCAGCTCCACCGGGGCCTGGATGGTGAGCAGCTTCTCGGCGCGGGCCAGCTCGACCATTTCCTGGCGCAGTTCGTCGTTGGGGCCGTGCGCGGTCAGGCGCGGGTCGCGCTCGAAGGGCACGATCTTGTCGATGACGAACCGGCGAACCCGATCACGTTCGGCAGCAAGGTCGGCGGGAATCGAGAAGTCGATCATCGTTGGTCACCATCCGTGAGGAGTCGCGGTCGAGCCGAGCATACGACGACCGCCCCACCCGACTGAAGGCACCCGCCCTCAAACGAGGACGCGGCGCAGGAAATCCTCGACTTCGGCCCGGTAGGCGGCCGGTTGGTCGTCGTGCACCAGGTGGCCCGCGTCCGCGATGACGACGTGGCGGGCATCCGGATGCATCTCGGCCATCTCACGCATCTGCCCCGGCGGGGTGATGGTGTGCTCGCCCTCGATCAGCAGCGTCGGCACGGTGATGGATTTCCACTGCGCCCAGAAGTCGCGGGTGCCCCACTCCTCGGAGATGTCCCGGAAGGTCGGCACCTCGCCGTGCAGCCGGTAGCCGTCGGGGCCGCGCGTGAACGAGTCGAGGAAGTAACGTCCGGCGACCGGGCCGAAGAACTCCAGCACGGCCGCCTCGTCCGGAAACGGTTGCGGCCAAGCGGAAATCACGGCCGCCCAGTTCTCGGCGGTGCGGCCCTGGAAATCGGGGGCCATGTCCTCGACCACCAGCGCCCGCACCCGGTCCGGATGCGCGGCGGTGAACATCCACCCGTGCAGCCCGCCCATCGAATGCCCGATCACCACCATGGGCTCGGTGATCGCGGTGGTGGCCGCGGCCAGATCGGCCACGAATGCCTCGGTGGTCAAGTGCTCCGGCGCGGGCCGCCCGTGCCCGGCCGCGTCGAACGAGTACACGTGCCCGAATTCGCGCAGCCAGGTCAGCTGCGACCGCCAGGTGCGGGCACTGCCCATCAGCCCATGCAGCAGCAGGATCGGAGTCCCCGCGCCGCCTTCGTCATACAACATCGACTCGACCATACGTCCCGGATCTCCGCCCGCGACGCGGAGTAGCCTCGCACGCATGGCAGTCGTGAAGATCAACGCAATCGAGGTCCCCGAGGGCGCGGGCCCCGAGCTGGAGCAGCGTTTCGCGCATCGCGCGCACGCGGTGGAGAACTCGCCCGGATTCCTGGGCTTCCAGTTGCTGCGCCCGGTCTCCGGTGACAACCGGTACTTCGTTGTCACGCAGTGGGATTCGGAGGAGTCCTTCGCCGCGTGGCGGGACGGCCCGGCGCGCGAGGCGCACGCGGGCGAGGCGCGCAAGCCGGTCGCCACGGGCGCGTCGCTGCTGGAGTTCGAGGTCGTCATGGATGTGGCGGGCAAGAACGCCTGATCAGCGTCCGAGCGCTGGAGTCTCACGGACCAGCAGGTTCGTGAGGCCCAGGCTGACCCGGTGCAGCAGCCATTCGGCGGGGCCGCGGCGGAAGACCGTGCGCCACAGGGTCGCCAGTATCAGTGAACCAATTGCCAGCAGCGCGAGCAGTGGCCAGCCCGGGCCGTGGATGCCGCCGGGCAGCGCGATCGCGTCCGGATCGGGCAGCGGCACCAGCACGCTGACCGCCACCAATTGCAGGATGTAGAGGCTCAGCGCGCAGGAACCCGCGGCGATCAAGGGCCGCAGCACGATTCCCGCGCGCGGGATCAGGGCCATCAGCCCGCCGATCACCAGCAGGGCGACGCCGGTCGCGCCGAACACCTCGAACGGGGTGCCGCTGTGCGGGTTGGCGACGGTCAGCCACCAGGGGCTGGTCGTGGCCACCGTGCCCAGGCCCGTCATGTCGATGATCTGCCCCGGATCGAAGTCGGTGACCCCGGCCTGTTCCATGCCCTGCGTAAGCAGGTCCACCAGGTGTGCGCGCCCGCCCAGCGGGTGCTGCGCGAACCATGAACCGCCGTAGCCGAGCAGCGTCAAGCCCGCGCCCGCACCGATCACGGGCGGCGGCGGCAGTGCGCGAATCCCCCAGCGGCCCAGGGCCATACCGGCGAAGAGGAACGGCATCCAGGTGAGCGCCGGGTACGCGCCGGTGATCACCAGCATCTCGAATCCCTGGCGCAAGCCCGACCACGAGGTGAACATGTCGAAGGTGGGGCTGCCGCCGAAGGTGTTCTGGTGCATGTGGCTTCGGATGACGAAGGACGCGATCGGTCCGGCGATCGCCCACAGGGCCGCCAGCACGGCCAGTGCCCGGGCGCTCAGCCGCAGCGCGGGCAGGGCGAGCAGGAAGAACAGGCCGTAGTAGGTCAGGATGATCATGATCCCGATGCCGGAATGCAATTGCGCCAGGGCCAGGCCCAGCAGCGCGATCAGCACGGCCCGGGTCGCGATGCGAATCAGGCTGCGGCGACCCGCGATTCCGGTGGCGGGTTGCGCCCCGCCGGACATGAGCGCCAGCGATACGCCCGCCAGCACCGCGAACAGGGCCGCGGACCGGCCCTCGAAGACCGTCAGCCAGGAGGCGCCCGGCTGACCCCGCTGCGGCCCGACGTGTACCGCGAACATGCCCAGCACCGCGATACCCCGCGCCGCGTCGAGCGCGAGCACGCGCGGCAGCGAACTCGAAGCATTCGACTCTTGTGGTTCGGCAACCGATACCGATGACCTCATATGACCGCCCACCTCCAGGATTTCGACTGGCAGTGATAGCGAGGCTAATTCGGTGCGCCCGGGTATTTCGAGCTCGTTTACCGGTTCCGGCCGAGAAATAGCCGAAAGAGTTAGTTCCCGGCTAACCAAAGTGTCAGCCGGGAACTCGCGAGCTACGCCTCGAAGGTGGCGTCCAGCTCGATGGTGTCGACGCCGGTGAGCGCCTTGGAGATCGGGCAGCCCGCCTTGGCGGCCTGGGCGGCGGCCAGGAAACCGGCCTCGTCGATGCCCAAGGCCCGGCCGACCACGGTCAGCTTGATCTTGGAGATGCGGAAGCCGCCGGCCGGGCCGGGCTCAGCGTCACGTCGGCGGTGGTGTCCAGGCTCTGCACGGTGCCGCCGGCATTGCCGATCTGGCCCGAGAGCGCCATCGAGTAGCAGGAGGAGTGCGCGGCGGCGATGAGCTCCTCCGGGCTGGTGGTGCCGTCGGCATTGTCGGCGGCGCGCTTGGGGAAGGAGACGTCGTACTTGCCGACGCCGGAGCTGACCAGCTCGACCTGGCCGGAGCCGTCCTGCAGGCCGCCGGACCAGGAGGTGCGCGCGGTACGTGTTGGCATGCCAATCCTTTCGTGAATTCCGGGTACGGCCTCGAACCTACGCCTCAGACCGCGGCGGCCGTGCGCTGATCCCAGTGCTCGAGGACCCGCGGCCAGGATTTCTCGTGCCGATCCCGGGTCCCGGCGCTGGGGAATCCGGCATGCGTCAGCAGCAGGGCGGTACCCGCGCCGTGCGCCGAGAGTTCCACGGTGACCACCGTTTCCGCGCCCTCGGTCGCGGCGGTCACCCAGGTCAGCTCGACCAGCCGGTCCGGTTCGAGTCGCAGGAATCTGCCGTAGTGCGGGTGGCCGCCGCCGGCGGTGAAGTAGAACGGCTCGTTCACCTCGGCGCGCATGAGCACCGAACCCGGGTCGGCGAACCAGAGCCCGAACTGCATGCTGCACTGCCGGTAGAGCTCGGCGGCGAGGCGGCCATGATGCGTTCCGCGACCAGGAAGAACGGTCGCGCGGCGAGGTCGGGTGAGAGCGCAACGTCCATGGGGCGCGACGATACCGCCCCGGCGCGCGCTCACTCGGGATTGGTGACCCGAGCCAGCACGATGCCGCCGATGATCATGGTCAGTGCCAGCACCCGGCCCGCGCTGAGCGGATCCTTCTGGATCACGATGCCCAGCGCGATGGCCCCGACCGCGCCGATGCCGGTGAAGATGGCGTAGGCGGTGCCCACCGGCAGCGACTGCATGGCGTAGGAGAGCAGATACACCGCGACCGCCGCGAGGATGAAGCAGATCAGGGTCGGCAGCGGCTTGGTGAAATTCTGAGTCGGCTTGATGGACTGCGACCACGCGATCTCCACCACGCCCGCCAAACCCAATATCAACCAATTCATCGAACAGCTCCTAATAC